>JAHFFM010000125.1 GCA_023247935.1 Candidatus Omnitrophota bacterium
CAAGAAAAGAGAAGCCCGAATAGAGCTTGAAGCCTCAAAGCTTGAGCTTTTAGAGCATCTTGTTGAATATAGAGAAAAAAAAGGTCTGACCCAAAAACAGCTTGGCGACAGACTGGGTATGGACTGCCCCCCAAAAACTGGACAGAAAAGTTTGAATGATTGATAGAATAGAGGCTCCGTATCCCGGAAAGGGGCTTATCACATGAGAAACTGGAGGAAGTTTGGGGTTGAATTCAAGAAAAAGGTGGTGGAAGAGATAAGGTCAGGTGTCTTATCCAAGGCACAGGCGATCCGGCAATACGATTTAAGCTCGGGACTCATTCACCGCTGGATGGACCAATACGAACATGGCAAACTTGAAAATGAGCCCACCCATCAAGGATCCCTCGAGAATAAGATCTCGGAGCTTGAGCGCAAGGTGGGCCAGCAGGCCATGGAGATCGATCTTTTAAAAAAAGTCAGGACTCATTATCAAAAGACTCTAAACGAGAAGTCATCCGTCGCCATCCCGGCGGGAGTATCCTCCAAAGGTGCCAAATCATGAAAATGCCCCGTAGCACCTATTACTACAAGTCCAAAGAAAAAGACCGAAAGAACCTGCTCATTCAAATCGAGGCTGTGATCATGGAGTGGCCACGGTACGGTTACCGACGCGTCACCAAAGAACTCAAACGCCGTGGGACTCATGTAAATCACAAGGTTATTGAGGATTTGATGAGAGAGAACGGCTTGGGGTGCAGGCAAAAGAAAAAGTTCGTCATTCATACCACCGACTCCAACCACCCGTATCCGGTGTATCCAAATCTCGTCAAAGATCTGGTCGTGACGAGGTTAAACCAGGTCTGGGTGTCGGATATTACCTATATCCGTCTCTTAAGGGGGTTTGGGTATCTTGCGGCGATCCTGGATCTTTTATCCCGGAAAGTGGTCGGATACGCCCTGTCCATGGAGATTAACCGTGTTTTGACGATCCAAGCTTTAAACAAGGCTATTGAAAAACGTCAACCCTCCGAAGGTTGTATCCACCATTCCGACCGTGGCGTCCAGTACGCCGCCCATGAATACGTGGACGTTTTAAGAGAACACAAGTTTCAAATCAGCATGTCCAGCAAAGGCAACCCCTATGACAATGCCACCGCCGAGAGCTTCATGAAGACCTACAAATACGAGGAGGTGTATTTATCGGACTACGAAACGTTTAAGGACGCGGTGCAAAATACATCCAGATTCATCGAGGATGTTTACAACTCAAAGAGACTTCATTCTTCCATCGGGTATCTGCCACCCAACGAATTTGAGGAGGCCTGGCGGCTTAAGAATCAGATGACTCCGGAATCGGCAATAGTTTGAGAGGGACTACAACTCGCCAAAAACTGAAAAAACTTGAATTCCACCGGCAATAAAGCTATACTTTGGCTGTGGTCGAAAGGCCACGTTAACTTTAAAGCTTGGGGGCGCCTTCACCGGCGTCCCTTTCGCGTTTTAAGGGACTATCTCCCGCTTCCAGCAAATAAAATCTTTGACCTTCTTAATGTCGAAAATAAACAGGCCCTTTGACCGAAGCTCGTTTAATTCCGACGAAACCACCCTGGCCGTAGCGAACAGAACCACTTTTTTACAGCTGTCCAAGAGATCTGTCACCGGATCGTGAAAATCGCTGTCTCCGCTCCATAGTACAAAGCATTCGGTGCCGTTTCTTTCTTTATCGACAAGCATGTCGCTTCCGATTTCCACGTCAAAATTGCATTTTTGATCCTGAATGGCGAATATACCCTGCTTGTTCATTTCTTTAAATTTTCCGTTCAACTGTTCAATCGTTTCAACGTCGTATTTTTTCAAAAGGGCGGCACGGATGAAATTCTTAAGAAGCGCCGGAGATTGCGGGTCAATACTGGTTCTCCCCGAGAGAGACGCCAAACGAACTTTGCAACATGAGACGGTTCAATTACTTGTGACAATGACAAAGAGGCGAGGATCGAGAAATTCGCGTAGAATCAGCTTGGATTGATCCGAAAAACGCCTTATTTTACACATTTCTATGAATCGTGAACGGAGCCTTTTTTGAACAAATGAATTAAAAGTAAACCGGCTATAAACCCCCCTATATGTGCCCAATAACCAATTGCAACGTTTTTGGTTTGTAAAGCCACCCCACCATATATAAATTGAAAAAAAATCCAAAAAATTAAATAAAAAACTGCCGGAATGGTCCTTATCTTGCCTAACCATAAAACAATCAAATCCGCCTTGGGAAATAACAGTAAGTAAGCCCCTAAAACTCCAGAAATCGCACCGCTAGCCCCTATGGCCGGCTCGTCTAATGAAGGATGAATTATACAAAAAGTAATTCCTCCGAGGATACCACACAATAAATAAAAAATTATAAATTTTATCGAACCAATTTCATCTTCAATATTGTTCCCAAAAAGCCACAAATAAAACATATTACCTAAAACATGAAGCCACCCTCCATGTATAAACATAGAAGTGACAAAAGAATATAATCTCTCTGGAGAGAAGCCCAAAAGAGGGATAACCCCAAGAAACCTGAAGAAGGATTCATCTTCTGGAGAAGTAAATATCAACTGAAAAATAAAAATTAATACATTGAATATTATTAAGCCAAATGTCACTTTAGAAAATTTTTCTGTAGGTAAATCATCTTTTAACGGCAATGGAAAAATTGGCCAGGCGATGATGCCAGTTCCTACTCCGCCACTACTCATTAAATCATTTGATAAATTTTGTGTTTCTTCGGTGACCTGTCTAGATCTCTCAGTTTCTTCTGTCATGTCGCTTAACACTTTGACATATTTATCAAAAACCGGATTGCCTTTCACGTATCTAGCAGCTTCTTTTATTTCGTCCTTATCGGTCCACATACCTCCGCAAGAAATGCACTTATCCAAAAAAACGTTAGAATCATAGCTGTAGTTGAAAACCTGCATATCAAGATTACATTTCGGACATTTTTTTATAAATTGTTTATTTTTATCTTTGGGGGCAGGTTCTCTGTCAAACGCTTCTTTAATGTTGAGATAATCAACTTTATTGTTTGAAATTAGACTATTTAGGACTTCTTGGAATTCACCTTTATCAAACCATAAACCACCGCAATTGGAACAGATATCAACATTCTTAGATTCAAATTGATAGTTTTGTAATGATATTGAGCAAAGTGGGCAGTTCATTTTATTTTTTTAACAGAGCGATCTCCAAAGAAACAGTATTTTATCAAATGATAACGTCCCGCCCCCTAAAATGGGAAGCGAGGCGTTAAACAAGCCAGGACGAAGTTTCAAGTTCGTCCGAACGTCAATAATGGCTCCTCCTTTAGTGCCGTTCTCCCAAGCCATAACTGCGGGAGCCAGCTCTTTTCAAAGGTAGCTATGTGCTTCAGAGCGTCGACCCAAGCGGCATCGCCACCTTTTTCTTTCCGGACAGCGGCCCACCACTCGAGGGCATTTTCCTCGTTGGGATTCATTTTTAACGCCTCATACAGCATACCGTCGACCTGATCTTGACGGCCTGTATCAGCGTATATCTTGGCGAGATAGTTGAGCGAAAAGGCGGATTTCCCCAATAGGTTCATTTCTTCCGTGAAGGTTTTTTCGGCTTCTTTCAAGAGGCCTTGCTGAATCTGCAATACTCCCAAGGTTGAGTAGCTCGTGTGATCAGGCTGTATCTCCTTCAATCGTGACGCGGCCTTCAATACGTCCGATCCAAAGCCGTCCTTAAATGCCATGTGTATGATCGCGTAAAGATTTTCGGGGTCGTTCCAATACTTTTTGATGTTGGCGGGAAGAACCTTTGATCTCCACTCATCGGCTTCGAGCCAATATGCGTTTCCTTTGTCATCGTAAAGCTGGATTTTCTTTTCGGATTTTTTCGGAGCACGCTTGGACTTGTCGTAGAACCTAAACATGGGCTGGGCCCTCGGACTGATAAATGGGCTCGGCTGACTCGTCTTGGGTTGGGCGAACTTTTACGATAATGGCAAACGGCGCGTCCTTCCAGCGATCATGAATTCTTTTCCAATTTTGAGATAGATACCAAGCCGCGCCGGACGAACCCCACTCCGAAAAACCGGCACACACGATCCATACTCGTTCCGGGAACCGCTGGGGTCGGAGCTTTAAGATCAGGCCGTAATCAAAGCCTGGCTCCCTCTGAAACAATGGAGCGTTCTGGCCAACACGAACCATGCGGTCATTGGCCTGGTCAAAACAGACGAGACGATTTCCCTGATCAAGCATAGCGTCGTTCGTTTTGAGGTTTGAAGCCGGACCGCCTAGCGTGATGAAGCTGATATCCAATAAGCCCTGAACCTGGGAGTCCGGGGTAAAGCTCGGAAAACGCCCACCCTCTTTTGATAACGTTGAGATTAAGTAGTTTGCGGATCGCGCTTCGCACCCACTCACGGGATTTTCAATTGAGAAAATATCTCCCCCGCCCGCGGGTTTTTGATAAGGATGCGTCTCTCCTCCCTGGACATCAGGCCGCAGTAAAAAGTCGGCATAAACTATATGCGACCTGACCGCGTTTACGATATCGTTTCCAAAAACTTGGCGAAGATCGCGTTGCCGCAAACGACGGCGAATGAAAAAGAAAAGCTCTGTGAGAGCGACCGTTATAAAACCGCCCAGGACGTTGAACCATATATTCTTGAAATCTTCGTTCCAGAAATTGGGTAGTTTGGACTCGGTCGGGCTGGGCTTCCGGCTAGACGGCTCTGTCGCCGCAGGATAGGGTTTGACGCTTCCTTCGCTTACCTGAAACCACTTACCCTGTTCAGGGGAATCGCTGTTTATGCTTTCTTCGATATCACTCAAACGATCCGGCGCGTTGGGATGGATTTTGAATTTGGAAGAGTGGTAATAAAGGGTTTTGTTATTGAGATCCCCAGCTGTTTTGTATTCAAGCTGGACGATCATGTAAAAATCACCCAATTGCCCTTGCATGGCGCGGGCGATCTCGGCCTTGTTTCCCTTCCAGAAAGGAGAGGCTTTGTCTTTGAGGGGCTCGAGGAACGCTGGCGCGACCGCCATGATCCTTCCGACATCGTTCAGATTGAGGAAAACGGTTCCAAAGAAATCGTTAAAAACCGCTTCCTTAAAGGGAAATATGTCTGTCGTTTTGTGAGAGGTTTCCCACGGCATGAATGGGCAAACTTCTTCCGGATTAGCGATGCTTTGAATTACGACTTCGACTTTGCCGACAGAGGCCGGTAAGTGTCCATGATTTATGACGTTGGCTGAAAGATTGAATTCCACTTCCGGGATAGCGCCGCCGCGTTCGACAGGACCAACAACGGCAAGGGCTCTAGGAATGACCTGGAGATAGGGCCGATTGGCGAGCTGAAACTGTCGATCGCTGTCCTTGGTTGTCTGCCGAAAGTTCCGATCCGTCTGAATATAGACAAAAATGAAGGACAACGTCGTCACGATGATCAGAACGATTTGTGCTGCATCGGCTAAAAAGGCGGCGAAAATCGTGGGCTTCCATCGGTTGTATACGAGGATGCAGATCAAAGCCAGCGCCAGAAGCGAAGTAAAGCTAACGACTAGGATTATCAATGGGTTCATGTCTTTTTAGGCCAAAAAAATTCTTTGGTGGATCATATGTATATCAAGGGGTTACCTTACCCACCGGGGTCTATCCAAAAATCCACCTACCCCTGGGGGCATAGCTCAAACTTTCCATCCCGATAAATGAACAATTCTGACGAAACAGGGTAGGACCAGGATTCAGCCAGCGATTTCTTAATGATAGACTTCGCTTTATCGATCCCTGCCTGATCTTCGCTACCTGTTACCAAAAGAACGTCGCGGTTTGGGATGCCAATTACAAAATCTCCTTTGATGTCCATTTTCTCTTTGTTCCAAAATTTGCCGAACAATAGCAGG
>JAHFFM010000126.1 GCA_023247935.1 Candidatus Omnitrophota bacterium
AGAAATTTATTTTTTCGTCCACCTGCGCCGTTTATGGCGAGCCCAAAAAAATCCCAATCAGCGAAACCCATCCTCAGGATCCCAGCAATCCTTATGGCAGGTCTAAGCTCATGATCGAGTGGATGTTAAGGGATTTGGCCGCGATTTCTGATTTTTCTTATATCTCTCTGCGCTATTTCAATGCCTGCGGCGCCCATTCATCCGGTAAAATCGGGGAAGTCCACGAGCCAGAAGCGCATTTAATCCCCAATATCCTAAAAGCCGCCGCCGGCAAAAAGAAAAATTTGCTTATTTTCGGCGATGACTTCAAAACGCCGGATGGCACCTGTGTGCGGGATTACATTCACATTGAAGACATTACCGAAGCCCATGTTTTGGCCCTCGAGGCTCTAGGGAAGGGAATTAAAAATGAGGTTTTTAACCTGGGGATGGGCCGCGGATATTCTAATCTTGAAATTTTGAAAGCCGCCGAAAAGGTAACAGGTAAAAAAATCGCCTACAAAATCGGTCCCCGCCGTCCGGGGGACCCGTCGCGCTTGATTGCCGATATTTCTAAAGTAAAAAAAGTTCTCGGATGGAAGCCCAAGCGTGGACTCGAAGAAATTATTCAGTCGGCTTGGGACTGGGAGAGGCGTTCGGCCTGATTTACCAGGTCTTCCAGAATTTTTAGCCCCGATTTCCAAAAATCTTTATTCCTGATGTCCAACCCCACGATTTTCGCGATGTCTTCGGGTTTTTTGGAACCCCCCAGTGACAGCATTTCAAAATATTTGGGAATAAATTCTTTGGGGTTTTCCTTGTATTTTTGGTAGAGAGACAACACAAAAAGCTGAGCGAACGCGTACGCATAGCAGTAAAACGGGGAGTGGATAAAATGGGGGATGTATTTCCATCCGTGACGGTAATTGTCCGTGAGGACGACGCTGTCGCCGTAAAATTTTTTATTGGTTTCTATCCAAAAATCACTTAGACGTTCGCTTTGAAGCTCGCCTTCTTTTAAGCCGGTCTCATGCGCCATGAGTTCAAAATCGGTCATGGCGATCTGGCGGTACACCGTGGCGAAGTTGTCGTCGATTTTCCCGCAGAGAAGTGCCAGACGTTTTTTAGGGTCTTTTTCTTTTTCCAAAATTTTTTCAAATATCAGCATCTCGCCGAAGACTGACGCACACTCCGCCATCGTGAGCGGCGCGTCGGCCTCGAGGACTCCCGAGCGCCGTGCCAAAAATTGGTGCATCCCGTGTCCCAGTTCATGCGCGACCGTCATGACGTCGCGCAGACTGCCGGTGTAGTTGACAAGAATGTAAGGATGTAGCGCGGGAGTCGTCTGGCAGCAAAAACCGCCGCCTTGCTTGCCCTCGCGGACTTCGGCGTCTATCCAGCGGCGCGTGAAAAATGGCTCCACGATTTTTCCGGCTTCGGGTGAAAACGCGTGATAGCCGTCCAGGACGATTTGGCGGCATTCGGAAAAATCAATTTTTGTTTCCTCGGTTTGCACCGTGGCGTAGCGGTCGTAATCGTACATCAGGTCAAGCCCGAGAAGTTTTTTCTTTAGCGCGTAATAGCGCTGGGCCAGAGGATACGCGCTTTTTACGCTTTGAATGAGATTCTGCACGCTGTCAAAATCGATCTCGTTGGAAAGGTTCATAGCGTCCATGGGGTGTTTGTAACGGCGGATTTTAAGCGACGAGCGGTGATCGGCCAGGATCATGTTGTAAATGTAAGTGAGAAGATGGGTGTGAGGGAGGAGTCCCTCCGCCAGACTGTCCGACGCTTTTTTTCTCTCTGCGCGGTCGGCTGAATGAAATAGGGATAAAACTTCACCCTCGGTTTTTTTCACACGCTTGCCTTGAGCCTCGATATAGAAAGGAATGTTGTTCATCACTTCATCAAACAGCCGCGAAAAAGCGCTGCCGCTCGTGTTGGACTTGATGGACATGATTTTTTCTTCACCTTCGGTCAGCGTGTGCGGCGCGTACACGCGCATTTTCTCGAGGAAATGGCGGTCATTCGCCACGGAGGCATCACTCATCAGGTGACCAGCTATTTTTTCATCCAATTGGTTCCAGCTGACTTCAAAAAACAAAAGATGGGCGTTGATATCAGTGATGGTTACCTGAATTTTCTGCATAAACGCCCCAATCTTTGCGTCATTGGTCTTTCCCGCGAAAGAAAGATGAGAGAAAACGGCGGGCTTGGTCAAAAGCTCGATGATTTCTTTGTACTCTTTTAGAAGAGAAGCCAGAGGAAAAAAACTCTTTTCATTCAGGGACAGAAAAAGAGGCTTATATTTTTTCTCAAATTCCAGCGCCTTCGACCGCGCGAGGTCAAGGTCTTTTGGGATAAGGGGATCTTCGATGGAGGAATAGAGATCGGATAAATCCCAGCGGATGTCTTTGGCGAAATTTTCCATAAAGTCCTCGAGGTAAAATTAAAAAAATCGGAGCAACATCTCTCCTTCCGAACCAATACAAAAATATTCTTTAATGGTAAAGCTGATTTTACCACACAATCTTTTGGATAAGACGCGTGTTTAGTTCCCGATGGTCGTAATGTTACCTTAAAAGCAAAGTCAAAATGATTCCTGTCTGTCAGAAGATTTACTCTTCTTTTTTGTTCAAGCTAAGCCTTTGATTCAATGGCGATGCCAAGCTGCCAGGCGATAATGCCCGGTCACGATCAATGTTTCTTCCAGGGTAACAGTGGGAGGCCTCTTCCATCGGCTGCCCTCCCCAATAAATACCGAAGCGTGTCTTCAAGTCCGGCGTGTTGAAACTGATAGCCGGAATCTAAAAGTTTCTCGGGTCGTACGCGCGTGCTGGATAAAAGTACTTCATCGGCCATTTCTCCAAAAAGAGCCCGCAAACCCAGGCGCGGTACAGGAAAAATCGTGGGACGTGATAAAACTTTACCCAACACTTTCGTAAACTCATGATTTGTCACTGCGTTGGGTGCCACTGCATTCACCGGTCCTTTTACTTTGTCCGTCGTGAGAGAATGTAAAATTGCTCCGAGTAGATCATCCAGCGCGATCCAGCTCATCCACTGCCGGCCATTTGCCAGAATTCCTCCAAGACCCATTTTAAAAGGTGTCAGCATTTGCGCTAAGGCTCCTCCCTTAGGTGTGAGAATAATTCCGATTCGAAAATTGACCACTCGTATTCCATTTTGAGCCGCCGGTACCGTTGCTTTTTCCCACTCGCGGCACACTTCGGCAAGAAAGCCTGTGCCGTTCCCGCTTTCTTCGCTCAAGATTTCATCACCGCGATTGCCGTAATAGCCGATAGCGGACGCCGAGACCAAAACCTTCGGAGACTTACTCAGTTTTGCCAACGCTTCACAAAGAAACTTGGTCCCGACAGTACGACTTTTCAAAATTTCCTTTTTTTGCGCAGGTGTCCACCGTTTCGCCAGAATGTTTTCTCCTGCCAGATGGATGACGGCATCCACGCCTTCTAATTTGTCGCGTTCTATCTCACCACGAATGGGGTCCCAATAAATCTCATTGGATCCAGTGGCCTTGTGTCGTACTAAACGGCTGACGCGATGTCCTTGCGCGGTCAAAAAGGGCAAAAGCGCTTTGCCCACCATCCCGGAAGAGCCGCTCAACACAATATGGAGACTTTGTTCAGCGGATACTTCAATTTTACTTACTTTTACAAAAACCTCAGGCTTCATTTAAACTACTCCAAAAATCTGCTCTTTAGTTCGGCGGATGGCGCTAAGCATTGCTGCCTTTTTCCAAACCATTGATACCTGTTTTTTGCCACGATGTCATAAAAAAAGTCTCTGATTGGTTTCGGGAGGATGATAAAAATATACAAAAGAGACCAGGGCCCGCTTAATTTCCTGATGACTGCATAGGTCACAAAGCCCATCAATCAACAGCATTGTCTTTTTCGCTTCAATGCTCACGGCAGCAACAAACCTATGGCAGTGGCCAAGGCTCCCCACAAAAAAGATTTCAAAATAAGGTTTAACGAATAAGCTTTAAGCTGTCTGGCAACCCCATGATCTTCTATTTTCACTTGCCCCTTGTCCATATTCTTCAGACTGCAGGCGGCTAAACCCACACAAATTTTATTTTTTGTTTCAAAAAAACAAAGAATAGCCCCCGAGAACGGCACAAAGACCGACAGTCTCCACAAGCGTGGAGCGCCGGATGAAGCCAAATAGGAGATAAATCCTATGGCTAAGACAAACAATACCACCCCCATCATTTGCCTGATTCGCACCTGTTTGGGGCCGATATTTGTTTGTTGAGATATTCTATTCATAGCAATTTCTCCGAATTTTCACGAACTTTTTCTGTTTTGTAAACCGTTTTAGAAATAGTAGATTTTTCCATTACTCCCTCTTACTTGGTTTTCCTGCCCAAAAACTCCTGAACTCTCCCACCGAGCTTGGCAAGCTTATATAAGGTGCCTGTGGGAAGTTTTCGCACGTCCTCGTACCAAGAAGTCGTGGTCTTAAAAAAATTGAGCATCTCACTTAATTTATCTTTTGCATAGACGTCTGATCTGTCGTGGCTGAGTCCTTCGATACTGTCTTTAAGCATTTGGATAGTGGGATCTATTTCTCTTTTTTTCCGCTCATCCAGCACAATCTGAAACATTTGCCAGACGTCTTTTAAAGACTCAAAATGGTCCCGGCGATTGTTCATAAGATGCACCACTTTTACGATGCCCCAGCCTTGCAGTTCCTTGAGGCTATTGCTGACATTGGAACGAGCCAAAGAAAGCGTTTCGGCGATTTCTTCGGCATTCAAAGGCTTGGGTGAAATATATAAAAGAGCATGTATTTGAGCCACCGTCCGATTAACACCCCAACGCGTGCCCATTTCCCCCCAATGAAGGACAAACTTCTGTGTCGCTTGAGAAAGTTTCATAATTTATTCTCCAATTTCTGTCTGTACAGAATATACAGTAAAATATGACAAAATGCTAGGGGTGCTCCGGTGATCCGCCAAAGGCGACGGATTTGTGGTATTATGAAGCCCTTCCATCGGCGGGTTATCCCACCACTGTCTAAGACGCCGAAGTAGTCAGCCCATTCTGACGAAATAAGTAAATCAACCGTTCACTTGTTTTGTTAAAAAAGGGCTTATCGTGAAAAAAAATAAACCTGTTTCTGTGTTCTCCTTTGCTTCCTCCGAAATCGTTGTACGTAAAATTTATATCATCCGCCAAAAAAAAGTCATGATTGACCATGATCTTGCCAATCTTTACAACGTGCCCACAAAAGCCCTAAACCAAGCCGTAAAACGCAATATCAAGCGCTTCCCGTCGGATTTTATGTTCCAGCTCACCAAAGAGGAGAAAAAGGAGGTGGTAACAAATTGTGACCACCTCAAACACCTCCGGTTTTCTCCAAATTCGCCTTATGCTTTTTCCGACCTTGGGGTAGCCATGTTGTCGAGTGTTTTAGGCAGCGAAAGAGCCGTCCAAGCCAACATCCTGATTATGCGGACATTTTCCAAGCTCAAAGAAGCCCTCATGACCCACAAAGACATTGAAAAGAAAATAATGGCCATGGAAAAAAGGTACGACAAGAAATTTTTCGTAGTGGCTAATGCCATTAAACTACTATTGGAAAAAGCCAAAAAAGACACTGATCATCGCCGGTTTACTCCCTAACTAGTTTTGCTGGACTTACACCGGCTGGTTTTGAAAACTTTTGGATATCACAAATTGTGATATCCAATTACTGAGAGGATGGGCTTAAGGAATGAAATTCATTCAAAATTAGGCTATAATGTTCGAAATTTCGGGAGAGATGGCAGAGTGGTCGAATGCGCGCGCCTCGAAAGCGTGTAAGCTGAAAGGCTTCGGAGGTTCGAATCCTCCTCTCTCCGAAATTCTTTAGTTCCGAACGAA
>JAHFFM010000011.1 GCA_023247935.1 Candidatus Omnitrophota bacterium
TCGGCCTTTTTTTCAAGAAAGCGTGTTGACACTGAACCTCCCTGGGTGTACTATAATCCCAGATTTCCCCAAAAAGTGGGGAAAAGTGGAGGGATAAGATGTTTTACGGAGAACATGAGCATTCCATCGATCGCAAAGGACGGCTCATTATCCCTTCTAAATTCAGGGAGGTGTTTAAAGAAAATTATGTGGAACGATTTTTCGTCACTCGGGGTTTGGATACGTGTCTCTTTGTATTCACAGAAGATGAATGGAAAAAACAAGAGAACAGGTTCCGCGCGCTTTCATTCACGTCAAGCGAAGCGCGGCAGTTTAACAGGATCTATTTTTCGGGTGCTTGTGAAGTCACCTGTGATAAACAGGGCCGGATTTTAGTTCCGCAGTATTTAAAAGATTTCGCCAAAATTAAAAGTGATGTGGTGATTGTAGGTGTTTCCAATCGCATTGAAATTTGGGGAAAAGATATTTGGGCGGAGTTTTATAGAAATGCAAAGGATTCATTTGAAAAAATAGCCGAAAATGTTTTTGGCCAAGAGGCTGCGGAATGAGAAAAGATATCATGTCGGGTGAGTACGGGGGTAATGTTGAAAATTTTAAACGCCGGCGCGCACTTCCGCCTACGCCGAAAGAATCGCAGGACACGAAATTTTTTCAAAGAATTTTGAATGGAAAAAGGATGGAGAATATGGTGTTTATCACAAAAACCATTGCGAGGGATCGTTGACGCATGAAAGTGTGCTTCTGGCTGAGTCCATCGAATGGCTTGCTCCAGGGCCGGGCAAAGTCCTGGTCGACGGGACGTTGGGGCTCGGCGGGCACTCGAGGCGGTGGCTTGAATCCTCAATGCCAAATGGCCAGGTGGTCGGTTTTGACAGGGATCCGGAGGCGGTTTTGGAGGCGGGCCGGATACTCGAAAATTTTGGAAATCGGACGATGATTATTTGTGATAATTTTTGCCACGCAGCGAAACATTTGAAAGCAAAAAAGGTAAAAGCGGTAGACGCTATTTTGCTGGATTTAGGCGTGAGTTCATTGCAATTGGATAAAGCGTCTAAAGGATTCAGCTTTCGTTTAGAGGGCCCTTTAGACATGCGCATGAATCCGGAAGATTCTGTCAGCGCGGAAACGCTGGTGAACGAGGCTTCCGAAGAATCGCTTAGAGAAATTTTTTGGAAATACGGGGAGGAACGTTTTTCGCGTCAAATAGCGCGCCGCATTGTCCAGGAGAGAGCCAAAAAAAGAATTCAAACGACACGTGAGCTTGAAAATATTATTTTTCACGCGGTTCCACGCGGCGCGCGCTTTGGCGGGCGTCTTCATCCGGCGACGCGTTGTTTTCAAGCGCTTCGGATTGCCGTCAATCAAGAATTGGAAGCTTTGCAGGAATTTTTACCACAGGCCGTGGAATTGCTTGGGGAAGAAGGGCGTTTGGCCGTGATTTCGTTTCATTCGCTCGAAGACCGAATTGTAAAAAAACTTTTTAGGGATTTTGAAAAAAATAAAATGGGAAAAATTTTAACAAAAAAGCCGATTGAGCCTTCAGAGGTCGAGAAATCACAAAACCCGCGTTCCCGCAGCGCAAAAATGCGCGTATTCGAGCGGAGAGCCTTAAACAGCGAGGCAGTCTCATGAAAAAATTCCTTGCGATTTTAGGGTTGACGGTGATGGCGTCTCTTTTTTATGTTTCTCAGGAAGTGGAGGCCGTGAAAATCGGTTACACCATCCGAAAACAAGAGGAAAGTAAGACCCAGCTTCTTGACCGGTCCAGAGCGTTAAAGTACAATATTGCAAGATTGAAAGCGCCAAATACGCTTGAAAAGCGCTTGATTGCCCAAAAGATTAATCTTCAATCGCCCAAAACTTGGCAAACGCTCGTAATTTCGCCGGCGTCGGCCCAAAAACAGGCGATGACCCGTTCGATTTTGAGCAACGGGCCAATATTAAGCAAATTTATTGTCGGAACCGCGCAAGCGGAGGCGAAAGAATCCTAAAAACGGCCTTAAAAAAGGTCGGTGAATTTTGACTGAGCCTAAGCTTTCTCGTAAACGATTATTCGTCGTATTTTACTCTCTTTTAACAGCGCTGTTTTGTCTCATCTTTCGTTTGGGTTTTATCCAGATTTTTAGAGCCTCCAGCTATTTTTCTATCGCCCAAAATCAATCCCGAAGTGTTATTGAAATGCAGCCCGCGCGCGGGCGCATCGTCGATTCCAAAAGCCACGAATTGGCGCTGGACGTCCGCTTGGATTCTCTTTACGCGGTTTCCCGCGAAATTAAAAATAAAGCAAAAATTGCCGATCAATTGGCGTCTATTTTGGGGATGGATCGAAGTGTCATTTTTGAACGGTTGAGCCGCGATAAAATGTTTGTTTGGATCGCGCGTAAAATTTCCCCCGTCAAGGCTGATGCGATACGAAAGCTAAAAATAGAAGGTCTGGGTTTTGTCAAAGAATCCCAGCGTGTCTATCCCAAAGGAGAAACAGCCTGCCATATCCTCGGTTTTACGGACGTGGACAACAACGGCTTGGAAGGAATCGAACTTTCTTATAATAGTTTTCTTAAAGGTGTTCCCGGTTGGAGGATGGTTCAAAAAGACGCGAAACAGCGCGAACTTATTTCTAAGCAGATTGAGATGGTAGCGCCTGTGGATGGTTATAGCATTCATCTCACGATTGACGAGGTTATTCAGTCTATCGCGGAAAGAGCGCTTGCCGAAACTTGTAAAAAGTTTAACGCTCTTGGCGGATCGATCGTGGTCATGGACCCAAAAAGCGGGGATATTTTGGGTATGGCCATGTATCCGGTCTATGATTTGAACAACGCCAGAAAATCAAAACCTGAAAACCGGCGCAACCGCGCGGTAACGGATCTTTTTGAGCCCGGCTCTGTTTTTAAAATGATAACGCTCTCTGGGATTCTTCAGGAAAAAATATTCGGGTTGGACGAGAAATTTGACTGTGAAAACGGAAGTTGGGCGGTTGCCGGAAAAGTGCTGCACGATCATCATGGTTATGGGCTGCTGACCTTCCGGGAAATTATTGAGAAATCGAGCAACATTGGGGCGGTGAAGGCTGCCATGCGTTTGGGCGCCAATAAATTATACAAATATATCAAGGATTTTGGGTTTGGCTCGCAGACCGGGATAGGACTGAGCGGCGAAATAAGAGGGCTTGTGCCCAATCCAAAAAATTGGTCCAGAAGCTCTATTATCAACATTCCGATCGGGCATGGCGTGGCCGTGACGCCGATTCAACTGGTGTCCGCGTTTTCCGCGGTGGCCAATAACGGTCTTTTGATGAAGCCTCGTTTGATTACGCATATCGATGATGCGGACGGAAAAATTATTCAAAGTTATGACCCTGAGCCTGTTCGTCAGGTAATTTCCAAGGAAACAGCTCTGCAGGTGCGCACGGTTTTGGAAGGCGTTGTGGAGCGCGGAACCGGAAAAAAAGCGGCTGTTCCGGGATTTCGTGCCGCCGGAAAAACAGGAACGGCTCAAAAGCTCATGCCGGATGGAAAATATTCTCATGATCTTTTTTGGGCTTCGTTTGTGGGGTTTGTCCCCTATGATGATCCGAAACTCGTGATTTCTGTTTCGGTGGATCAGCCTCACCCCGTTTATTATGGCGGCGACGTGGCTGCGCCCGCTTTTTCCAGGGCGGCCTCCGAGATCCTGGGATATTGGCAGGTTTCTCAAACCGTTATGCCCGACCAGGTGATCAAAGACGGCTCGCAAATTTTAAAAGCTAAAAAGACTCCCGCAGCTCCCATTGAATCACATGCTCCCATCGCTGTCGCAGGCCAATGATTCCGCTGAGACAATTTATTCTCGAAGCTTATCCCGGCTATTCCGTCTCCTCTTTTCCTGATATATCTGTCAATGGTTTGGAATGTGACTCCCGAAAAGTGCAGAAGGGATTTGTTTTTATCGCCGTTAAAGGCAAGAAATTAGACGGGGATGCTTTTATCCAAGAGGCGGTGAGTAAAGGTGCCGTTGCCATTGTTTCTGAAGACACAACACCGGCAAAAGATTTTTCGCTGCCTTGGATTTTAGTCAGAGATAGCCGCGACGCGGTACTGCGTTTGTCGCAAGTATTTTATGCAAATCCTTCAAAAGATTTGAAAATCGTAGGAGTGACGGGCACAAACGGCAAAACCACCACGACTTATTTGCTGGAGCATTTGTTGCTCAAGAAAGGCTTGAGACCGGGAGTCATAGGAACGGTTAATTACCGTTATGCCGGAAAAGAAATTCCAGCCGCTGAGACCACGCCCGGACCTCTTCAATTGCAGAGAATTTTTTCGGAAATGAAGCAGGCACATTGTTCGCACGCGCTTATGGAAGTCTCCTCGCATGCTTTGGATCAAAACCGTACGGGGGGTGTTCACTTTTCGGCTGCCATTTTCACTAATTTGACGCGTGACCATTTGGATTATCATGTCACCATGGAAAATTATTTTGAGGCCAAATCGAAATTATTTTCAGGCCTTTCAGAAGAGACTTCCGCAATTATCAACCATGATGACGAATGGGGTATGAAGCTGGCTTCAAAGACGTTAGCGAAAAAATGGACGTTCGGTTTAAAAGACGGCGCGGATTTTCAAGCGGTCAATTTGCGATACGCGCATGACGGCGCCGGGTTTGAATTAAAATTTGAAGGAAAAAAAATTGCCGTGCATTTGCCTTTAATCGGCGCGCACAATGTTTACAACGCGCTGGGAGCGATAGCCGCATTTTATTCACTGGGTTTTTCGGTTGGTGAAGCATGCGCGTTTTTAAGCGATTTTAAGGGTGTTCCCGGTAGATTGGAATCGGTTCGGGCGGGGCAGGATTTCGCGGTGGTTGTGGATTTCGCGCATACACCCGACGGTCTTGAAAATGTGCTGCGTTCCTTAAAAAATCACCCGAACGGAAAATTGATATTGGTTTTTGGATGCGGGGGCGACAGGGATAGAGTCAAGCGGCCGCAAATGGCATCCATCGCCGCTAAATACGCGGACAGGATTTTTGTCACGTCCGATAATCCTCGCTCGGAAGACCCTAAGGCCATTGCCGCTGAAATATGCGGCGGCTTCCCTCAAGATTTTAAAAAATATGCCGTGGTGATTGACCGCCGGAAGGCTATCCGGCAAGCGCTTCTTGAAGCCAGAACCGGAGACATGGTTTTGCTCGCGGGAAAAGGCCATGAAAGAAGCCAGATTATCGGCAATGAAAGCATTCCTTTTAGTGACCGTGAAGAAGTGGAGAGAGTTTTAGTTGGGCGTTGATTTGACAATTGAAGAAGTGATTCGGGAAACCGCGGGCACTGCGCTCGGGGTTCTGGAGCCGTCTGCACGGCTGTCCAGAATTTCGACGGACACGCGCCTTCTTGAAAGAAATGATTTTTTTGTCACTCTGATTGGAAAGCGGATGGACGGCCATGACTTCATTGAAGAAGCCATGGAAAAAGGTGTCCGCCTATTTTTAGTTTCCAACCAGAAGAAAATAAAATCGGAATGGCTGAAGTCCGCGGGTTTTATTCGGGTCAAGGATACGCTCGCGGCTTACGGAGAATTGGCCAGGCATTACCGTTCTAAGTTTAAAATCCCTCTCATTGCCATCACGGGAAGCTCCGGAAAAACAACCGTCAAAGAATTAACCGCGCATTTGTTGTCCGCTAAATTTAAGGTGCTCAAAAATCGCGGCACGGAAAATAATTTAATCGGCGTGCCGAAAACCTTGTTTCAATTGGACGAAGCCACGGAGGTCGCGGTTTTGGAAATAGGCACGAGTTTGCCGGGTGAAATCGAGCGGTTGTCCTGGATGACGCGCCCGCAAATGGGAATTTTGACGCAAATCGGGTATTCGCATTTGGAAGGGCTTAAAAGTTTGGAGGGTGTGCGCGAAGAAAAGCTCAGTCTTGTGAAGAATTTGGAGCGCGGCGGCGTCCTGATTTTAAACGCTGAAGATTCCATGCTTCAGAAAGTGAAAAGCGGGGTTCATCGTGTGGTTCGGGTGGGATTTGATGCGGCGCATGCGGATTTGGCGGCGGAAGACATTCAATTTACGGAACAGGGAACGAGGTTTCGTTTAAAAGGGCATGGTTTGCTGGAAACCGCTTTATTGGGGCGACACAATGTTCTGAATTGTTTACTGGCTATTGAGGCGGCGCTGGCGTTTGGCGTGGAATTTGACGCAATAAAGTCTAAATTGGCGGATTTTAAAGCCATTCCGGGGAGGCTCTTTCTTAAAAACATTGAGGGTATTGTTTTTTTGGATGATTCTTATAATTCCAATCCCACTTCATTCCAAGCCGCGGTTGAAACTTTGAAAAATTTTAAAAGTTCGGGAAAGAAAGGCGTCGTTTGCGGAGATATGCTGGAATTGGGAGATTTGTCGAAGGAATTGCATCGAAATGCGGGGCGATGGCTGGCCGAAGCCGGTTTTGATTTTGTCGTGGCGGTCGGCACTGATTCCGCCTATTTGGTGGAAGAAGCTATAAAGAAAGATTTTCCGAAAGAAATGATTTATCATGCAAAGGATAGCGTGGCGGCTGGCGGGATTTGCCGCAAGCTGGTGTCGCAGGGGGATGTTGTGCTTGTGAAAGGTTCACGCGGAATGCAAATGGAAAAAATTTTCGAATGCTTTATCAATTCCTCTACCCTTTAAGGGAATATTTTTTTGGTTTCAACGTTTTTCGTTACATCACGTTTCGCGCGGCTATGGCCGGGATCAC
The DNA here is from genome assembly GCA_023247935.1 of Candidatus Omnitrophota bacterium. Classification (GTDB taxonomy): domain Bacteria; phylum Omnitrophota; class Gorgyraeia; order 2-02-FULL-51-18; family 2-02-FULL-51-18; genus JAHFFM01. The sequence goes on from JAHFFM010000011.1 coordinate 6,716, forward strand.
GGCGTTTGTGATCACGCTTTTGATCGGGCCGTGGATGATCCGCTTTCTTTCCAGGTTGAATTTGAAACAAACCATTGAACGGGAGGGTTTTTCCGCGCTTTATAAGGAGCACGCTGGCAAGGAAAAAGTGCCGACCATGGGTGGATTGATGATTTTGGGATCCGTGCTTATTTCGACAATCTTATGGATGGATTTAAAAAACCGCTACGTGTGGCTTTCTTTGATGATTATGACTTGGCTGGGGTTGGTTGGTTTTGTGGATGATTATTTGAAGCTGGCTAAAAAGGATTCCAAGGGTCTTACGGCGCTGAATAAATTTGTGGGACAGACTCTGGTGGGCATCGGCGTGGGCGTGTTTTTATATTTTGATTCACCGGTTTGGCGGGACGTGGCCGTGCCGTTTGCCAAGAGCTGGTTCATTGTTCTGGGTCCGGCCTATATTTTTTTCGTAGCTTTAGTTTTGACAGGCGCTTCCAATGCGGTGAATTTAACGGACGGGCTGGACGGATTGGCCATTGGCTGCACGCTGATGATCGCGCTGGCTTATGGCGCCATCAGTTATATGACGGGTCACGCGGCATTCAGCCATTATTTGCAAATTCCTTATATTGCCGGAGCCGGAGAGCTGGCTGTTTTTTGCACGGTGCTTTTTGGGGCGGGGATGGGATTTCTTTGGTTTAATTCGCATCCCGCGAATGTGTTTATGGGGGACGTGGGCTCGCTTTCGCTGGGCGGCGCTTTGGGAGCGGTGGCTATTTTTACCAAAAAAGAATTGCTGCTTGTAATTGTCGGCGGAATTTTTGTGATGGAGGCGATTTCCGTGATTCTGCAGGTCGGGAGTTATAAAATCAGGAAGCAGCGCATTTTTAGAATGGCTCCGATTCACCATCATTTTCAGCTGGGCGGGCTTAAAGAAACGAAAGTGGTGATACGGTTTTGGATTATTTCGATTCTTTTATCACTCCTGGGGTTAACAACTTTAAAATTACAATGATTTTTAAAAATAAAAAAGTAACGGTTGTCGGGCTCGGCAAAAGCGGTTTCGCGGCGGCTAAATTTTTGCAAAACCAGAAAGCGATTGTGCGCGTGACCGAGGCGTCGGAAAAAAAGGACGCCCTAGAAAACGCGACTTATTTGCGTGGGTTGGGAATAGAAGTGGAAACCGGAGGCCACACGGAAGCTTTTATTTCCGGAAGTGTTTGCGTCGTAACCAGTCCGGGCGTGCCTCAATCCAGCGCCCCGCTTCAATGGGCCAAACAAAAGAAGATTCCGGTTATCAGCGAAGTGGAGCTGGCTTCTTATTTTTGTAAGGGGAAAGTCGTTGCCGTGACGGGTTCCAACGGAAAAACAACGACTTGCAACCTGATTCATAGAATGCTTTCCGAAGCGGGGAACCCTTGCGTGCTTTGCGGAAACGTGGGGTTTTCTTTTCTGGATGCCATCGCGGAAATAGGTCCAAACACCATCGTTGTTCTGGAGTTAAGCTCTTTTCAATTGGAGGATAGTCCCACGCTTAGGCCGGACATTGCCGTTGTTCTGAACGTGCACCCAAACCACTTGGACCGCCACCAAACCTTGGAGAATTACGCGCGCGCGAAGGAAAATATTTTTAGAAATCAGCGCAAAACGGATCTTTTGATTTTGAACGCGGATAATCCACGCGTGCGTCAGATGGCGGGGAAAGCAAAAGGCCACGTCATTCTTTTTTCGAAGCGGGAATTGGAAAAAGGAATTTTTGCCAGAGGCAATGAGGTGATGAGTAAACAGAAAGCCTCGCGTATTTTGTTCCGGCGCGACCCATGCCAGTTAAAAGGCGAGCATAACCTGGAAAATATGATGGCTTGCGCGGCCGTGGCCGAGGCGCTGCATGTTCCGCTTCAAAAAATGAGAAAAACGTTTGAGAATTTTAAAACATTGGAGCACCGCATTGAGCCGTTAGGTGAAGTGGCGGGCGTGCGTTTTTTAAATGATTCCAAATCCACGACCGTGGACAGCACCAAAGCCGCTATTTTGGCTACGGAAGGTCCTTTGGTTTTAATCGCCGGCGGCCGCGACAAGGGCGCTTCCTTTGCTTCTTTAGAAGAAGTGCTGGGTGAAAGAGTGCGCCAGGCTGTTTTGTACGGCGAGGCGCGTGAAAAAATTGCCGGCGCCTGGAAATTATTCTCAAGAACCAAAACAGAGAAGGATTTTCGTCAGGCCGTTTTTCTTGCTTTTGAAGAGGCAAGACCCGGCGATACCGTTCTTCTTTCCCCGATGTGCACAAGTTTTGACCAATTTTCCTCGTACGAAGAAAGAGGTCAGGTTTTTAAGCATCTTTTCGAGGAAATAAAATTGAAACACGCTTCGCGCTGAATTTCTCATGAACGCCGTTTCTCGCGCACGCTCACTGCTTTTTGGATCCGCCTTGATTTTAATTGCCGTCGGCATTGTCATGATTTACAGCGCGAGTGCCATTTATGCTTACGACAAAATGGGGGACAGCGCCTATTTTCTCAAAAGGCATATGGTGTATGTGTTGACCGGCGCTTTTTTGGGAGTTCTCGCCTCTTCAGCGGATTTATCCAAATTAAGAGCGAATTCAAAACATATGCTGATTGGTGCAATTATTATGCTGGTTTTAGTTTTGATTCCGGGCGTGGGCTCGTCGAGTGGCGGCGCCCGACGCTGGTTTAAACTCATGGGATTCAGTTTCCAGCCATCCGAATTTTTAAAGTTGATTGTCATTTTATATTTGTCTGATTTTTTGGACCGCAAGAGAGAATCGCTGTCGAATATCCGTCATACGGTGCTTCCGGCTTTGGTGGTTTTGGGGCTTTGTTCGGGGCTTGTATTTTTGCAGCCGGATTTGGGAACAGCGGTGACACTCGCTTTGGTGGCGCTTTTGCTTTTTTTCTCGGCGGGTTTTAATTTAACCCATCTTTCCGTGATTGTTTTGAGCGCGCTGCCGGCTTTGGGATATGCCATGTTGGCCAAGCCTTACAGGCGCAAAAGAATTCTCGCTTTTTTTCATCCCTGGGATGACCCTCGAGGGGTAGGTTTTCAAATCGTGCAGTCATTTTTGGCGCTTGGGTCCGGCGGCTTGTTTGGTGTAGGCTTGGGAAGGTCTCAGCAGAAACTTTTTTATTTGCCGGAATCCCATACGGATTTTATTTTTTCCATTATTGGAGAGGAACTTGGTTTTTTGGGAACCAGCGCCATCGTGCTTCTTTTTATGGTGTTTATTTTTTCAGGCATGGTGATCGTGTTCCGGAGTAAAAATTATTTTTCGCAGCTGGTGAGTCTGGGTCTTGTGGGTCTTATCGGTTTTGAGGCTTTGATCAATATAGGAGTCAGTATCGGAGCGCTCCCTACAAAAGGGTTGTCTTTGCCGTTTATCAGTTATGGTGGTTCGGCTTTGATCGCGAATATGATCGCGCTGGGTTTGTTGTGGAATTTATCGAGGCAGGCTTTAAATCGTGAAATGAATGAAGAGGGATCATGACCTTTTTGCTGGCTTGCGGGGGAAGCGGGGGGCATATTTTTCCGGCGATCAGCGTGGGCGAGGAGCTGAAATCACGCTATCCGGAGGCTGAAATTATCTATGCCTGCGGCACAAAAGACATTGAAAACGAAATATTCAAAATAGTCCCAAAAGAGTCCGTTTTTCCGCTCGAAAGCGCCCCTTTTCGGGGAGCTTTTTCTTTTTTTGACCCCCGTTTTTTGTTAAAATTAACCAAGGGCTTTTTAAGCGCCCGTACGCTCCTTAAAAAAATAAAACCGGCGATTGTGGTGGGTTTCGGAGGTTATGTGTCTTTTCCAATGCTTTCGGCTGCTAAGTGCATGGGAATAAAAACCGCGCTGCATGAGCAAAATGTCGTGCCGGGCCGCGCCAATCGCGTTTTGGCCAAATTCGTGGACGCCGTGGCGCTTAGTCATGAAGAAAGCCTTGGCAAATTTGGAGCGCTTCCTTTTTTCCGCGTCACCGGAAATCCTATCCGCGCTTCCATTGAAAATGATTGCCGTGAGCAGGCCTTGGAATTTTTCGGTTTTTCCGCTTCCAAAAAAACACTGTTGGTTTTAGGGGGAAGTCAGGGCGCGGAATCCGTAAACCGTTTTTTTCTTTCCTGCTTTCCTTATTTGAATCCCGATTTAAGAAATCAAATTCAAGTGCTGCATCTTTGCGGCAGCATGGATCCGAAAGAATCGGAAAAGCAATGCCGCGAAGCCGGTCTTTTCGCGAGGGCATTTTCTTTTTTTGACAAAATGGATTTGGCTTACGGCGTGACGGATCTTTGCGTGGGACGCGCCGGAGCCACTTTTTTGGCGGAAATTGAGGTCAAAAGAATCCCCGCCATTCTTATCCCTTATCCTTTTGCCGATGGCCATCAGCGTGAAAACGCCAAAGTTTTCAGCCGTCATTCGGCGGCAACCGTGGTGGAGCAAAGCGATTTAACCCCCGAAATTTTGGCGGATTTGATTCAGCAAATGTTTTCAAAAATTGAAAATTCATTTTTTTCTTCTTTGCCCTCGACGCCGCGCAACGCGCGGTTTGTTTTGACCGATTTTTTAACGGAATGCGCGAAAAGATGAGCCTTTATCATTTTATCGGAATAGGCGGGATTGGAATGAGCGGTATCGCCAGGATTCTTTTGCAGTCCGGCCACCAGGTCCAGGGGAGCGACGCTAAAAAAAGTCAGGCTTCTGAAGAATTGCAGCGCGCCAGCGCTAAAATTTTCATTGGGCACGACGCTTCTTATGTGGGAAACGCGGACGTCGTGGTTTATTCTTCCGCGATCCTTGCCGCGCACCCGGAAAGGCTGGAGGCGCTTAAAAAAGGAATTCGCGTCATTCATCGTTCGGAAGCACTGGCTTTGATTTGCCGGGATAAATTTTTAATCGCCGTTTCCGGCACGCATGGCAAAACCACCACGACTTCGCTCGTGGGCATGATCTTAAAAGAGGCCGGCCTGGAGCCGACGGTTGTTGTCGGGGGATGGGTGGAAGATTTTGGCGGCAATGCGCTTTTAGGCTCGGGTAAATACATGGTGATTGAGGCCGACGAAAGCGATTCTTCATTCCTTCAATATTCTCCAAACGCCTCGTTAATCACCAATATCGAGGAAGAACATCTGGATCATTATTCTTCCATGAACCAAATTGAAAAAGCGTTTGAAGATTTTTTAAAGCGATTGCAGCCTCCCGCGGCTTGGTTTGGATGCGGGGATGATGAAAGAATTCAAAAGCTTGCCGAAAGAATAAAGCCTGCCGGTGTTTATTCGCTCAAGAAGCTTTCAAGCGGGCTTTGGGCCGATAACATCGTGGAATGTCCATCCGGAACGAGGGGAGTTTCATTCGAAGTTTGGGACGGGTCGCAAAAACTGGGCAGCGTGATTATGAATTTGGTGGGGCGTCACAACGTATCAAACGCATTGGGCGCCTTATCTATTGGATTATCGCTCGAGATTCCTTTTGAAGTGATGGCAAAAGCATTGTCAAAATTCAAAGGAACCGGAAGACGTTTTGACGTGAAATATGAAGACGGTGATTTTTTGGTTGTGGATGATTACGCCCATCATCCCACGGAGATTGAAAAAACGCTGGAAGCGGCCAGGGGAATCGGAAAAAACCGTGTTGTCGCTTTGTTTCAGCCGCACCGGTTCAGCCGCACCGAATTATTGATGGAAGCGTTTGCTAAAAGTTTTATGAACGCCGATAAATTAATTTTGACGGATATTTACGCGGCATCCGAAGAGCCGAGGCCCGGAATCACGGGGAAAAAATTGAGTGAAGCCGTCAAAAATTCAGGTCATCCGGATGTGCTTTTTGTGAATCGCGAATCGCTTGCGGATGTGGCGCGGAATGAGTTGCGAAGCGGCGATTTGGTGCTCGTGATGGGAGCGGGGGATATTTCTCAAGTCGCCTCTCAGCTTTCGGAATGTCTGAAGCACAACGGAACGTTTCGGAATATTTTTTCATCTTTAAAGGGAAAGGTGGTTTTGAATGAACCCCTTTCAAAACATACCACGTTAAAAGTGGGAGGTCCGGCGGAATTTTGGATTGAGCCTTTGGACGAAGAAGATTTGAAACAAGCTTTAAAAATAGCATCGGCCCATGGTTTAAAAGTGACCATTTTTGGGGCCGGGAGCAACATTTTGCCTTCTGATGAGGGAATTCGAGGGGCGGTTATTCATTTGGGTTCGGCTTATTTTCGCCAAATGGGGATGAGGGAGGGCCATTTGTTTGCCCGGTCCGGCGCACCGAATTCTCTTTTTATCCAGCACGGCATGGAAAATGGTTTTGGTGGATTTGAATTTCTTTCCGGAATTCCGGGCAATATCGGCGGCGCGCTGGCTATGAATGCGGGAAGCCATGGTCAATGGATATGGCCTTTTGTGCGTTCTATCCGCACAATGGATTTGAGCGGGAATGTTTGGGAAAGAACATCCCAGGAAATTAAATTTGATTACCGAAAATGCGATTTAAAAAAAGAAATGGTGCTGGAAGCGGATTTTTCTTTTTTTGCCGCCGCGTCGTCTGAAGTGCAGACGAAATTAGACGAATACCGGGATTATCGGTCCAAAACCCAGGATTTGCGCCATCCGAGCGCCGGATGCATGTTTAAGAATCCAAATATTCCGGGTTGTTCGAGCGGAAGGCTGATTGACGAGGCCGGACTGAAGGGATTGACTGTTGGAAAGGCGCAGGTTTCTTTGATTCATGCGAATTTCATCGTCAATCTTGGCGGCGCGTCCAGCCGCGACGTCCGGCAATTGATTGAGCGCGTACGTGAGGCGGTTCACAAAAAAAACGGGATTGAGCTTGAGACGGAGGTAAAAATTTTAGAATGAAAGAAAAAATAGCGGTGCTTGCCGGTGGACCTTCTTGCGAGCGGGAGATTTCTTTGATTTCAGGACAAGCGGTTTATGACGCTTTGTCGGCGCTTGGATATCCCGTTGTGATGATTGACCCAATGGGTGATTTTATGGATACACTCAAAAAAGAAAATGTTTCGCTGGTGTTTATCGCGCTTCACGGCACTTTTGGCGAAGATGGAACCATTCAACGTCTTTTGGAAAAAGAAGGCATCTCTTACACGGGTCCGGGTCCGCAAGCCAGTGAAATCGCTTTTAATAAAGAAGCGGCTCAGCGCTTATTTCACCGCCACGGCATTCTTGTTCCGCCACTTTTTGTATTAACCTCCAAGGAAGATATTTCAAAACAACCGCCATTTGGCTTTCCTTTGGTTGTAAAACCCGCGAAAGCAGGTTCCAGTGTCGGGGTGAGTATTCTTCGGAATCCGGAGGGTTATGCGCAGGCATGCGAAAACGCGTTTCAATATTCCGATGTGGTGTTAGTCGAAAAGTATATCCGCGGCCGCGAATTAACGGTGGGGATTTTAGGGCAAGAGGCGCTGCCCGTCGTGGAAGTGATAGCTGACCGTGAGTTTTATGATTTTCAAGCCAAGTATAAGGACAGCGGGACGCGTTATGAGTTTCCGGCACGCCTGACAGAGGCGGAAAGGCACAGCGTGGTGGAAACCGCGCTAAGCGCTTATCATGCACTTGAGTCGGAAGTGATGTCACGAGTGGATATTATCCTATCCGAGGAGGATGGTCAGCCTTATGTGCTCGAGGTGAACACCATTCCGGGGCTAACCCCTAAAAGCTTGCTGCCCAAAGCCGCCTCTGCGGCAGGAGTCTCTTTTTCCGAACTTTGTGTTAAAATCATGGGATTGTCTAAAACAAGGGTTTATACCTAAAAATGGCCAAACCAGTAAAAACAAGGTCTAAAAGAAAGTTCGCGGCTGCCGGTTCTATGAGGTGGCTTAGCTCCCTTCATAAGGCTTTTTTCTATTCACTGCCTTTTGTGCTCTCCTTAACAGTGTTGGGGGTTCTCTTTGGCGGCGTCGTGGCCTATGCGGTTAATTCCACCACCTTTCAATTGCAGGATGTCAGAATATTAAATATTGGCAGTCTGACTCCGGACCAGTCTTTTAAGTTCTCAGAATTAAGGCGTGGAGAAAATTTGATTCAATTGGATTTGGTAGGGGTGCAGCAGGTGATTAAACGGAATCATCCGGAGTTTAAAGAAGTAAAGGTTCGGAGAATTTTACCGAATCGTGTGGAGATATTATTAAAACGCCGCACGCCCGTGGCTCAGGTTTTGTTTTCCCGGTATATTCAAATCGATAAAGACCTTGTGATGCTTCCCGGTTCTTCGACAACGCCTTTTAGAAATCTCATGGTGATTGAGGGCGCGCCTGTTCCGAGATCGGGCGCGGCTGTCGGCGTCACTTTGTCGGACAGCACGTCTCAAAAAGCGCTTCGCTTGATGGAAGTGATCCGGCATTCCAATATTCTGCGCAATCACGTGCTGACGAAGATAGACATCGGAGACCCGAAAAATATCACGCTTGTGGCGGATCATCAGATTGAGATCCGGATCGGGAACAATCATTTTATTGAACGGCTTAAAATTTTAGACCAAACATTGAAATCTCTGCCACTGGACCCCGAAAAAATCCGCTATATTGACCTGCGTTTTGACGACGTGGTTGTCGGCCCTAAATAAGCTTAAGTCATGCGCAACTCAGCCGTTTCTTGGGTATTGGATTTTGGTTATCAATCCGTGATGGTTTTGGCCGCTCAGGAAAAAAAATCCGGAGAATGGGTTGTTTTGGGAAAAGGCGAGGCGCGCGCCGAAGGTTTTGAAAGAAATGAAATTAAAAAAATGACGGATGTGGTGGAATCCATTGTGGAAGCGATCAAAAAAGCCGAGCAGTCTTCCGGAAACTCTTGCCATGAATTTTATTACACTGTGGATGATTGTCAGATGAACAGCATCAAGCCTCGGGGCGCGAAAATCCTTGCAGGGGAAGGACAGATCCGGCGGGAGGACGTTAAAGAAGCGACTCGGAACGCGCTGCGATCCATCTCCGATTTTGAAAAAAAAGCCGTTTATTCGCGGCAAATCAGTTACGTGATAGACGATAAGGATTTGGTGGGAAACCCGGTAGGGGTTTTTGGACACCGGCTGGATGTGGTGTTGCATGTGCTTTTGGCGCGTTCGCTTTATTTGGACGAATGGAAAAAAGTGACCAAACGCGCCGGTTTTGACAGGGCTTATCCGGTGGCGTCTTTTGTATCCGCGTTTCATGCGGTGCTGGACAAGAACGAGCCCGCTAAAATTGTTTGGGACTTGGGAAAAGATGTTTGTTCGGGCGGCGTGGTGGATAAACATTGCCTGCGGGATTACGCCGTTTTTTTAAATGATTCAGGCCCTGTGCAGAGTTTGGCCAAGAAAGTGGAAGAAATAAGCCGTGATTGGGCGCGAGAACATTCTATTGAGGAGCCTTGGGTTGTTACGGGCGATCTCGCTGAAAAAGTGGAAAATGAATTGGAATTCGCTGCCGTCGGCACGCCCAAAAATTTTTCTTTTTTAGAACAGCCGCAATACGCGTCTCTTCTGGGTCTTTTACGTATCGCTTCGGAAGCGCAAAAGGCCGGAGCCGGTGCGCAGACCAATCAGCATCTTATTCGCCGCGTCAAAGAAAAAGCCAATTCTATTTTGCAGGAGTATTTTTAAATGAAATTTTCATCGATTCCGGAAATTATTTCGGATATCAAAAAAGGCCGCATGGTTATCGTGGTGGACGACGCGGACCGCGAGAATGAAGGCGATTTGATCGTCGCCGCGCAGCATGTCACGCCTTTTAATATTAATTTTATGGCCAAACACGGACGGGGGCTTATTTGCGTCCCCATGGAAGGAAAGAGACTGGAAGAGCTGGGAATTGACCCCATGGTGGCCAATAATCAGGATGAGCTCAAAACGGCATGGACGGTTTCGATTGACGCGAAAAAGGGCGTGACCACGGGAATTTCGGCTTACGACCGCGCTAAAACCATTCAAACGCTGATTGACCCGAAATCCAAAGGTTCGGATTTGGCTAAGCCGGGGCACGTTTTTCCTTTAAGAGGCAGGAACGGCGGCGTTTTGGTACGTGCCGGACACACGGAAGCTTGTTTGGATTTGATGAGAATTGCGGGTTTGTATCCCGCGGGAGCCATTTGTGAAATCATGAACGATGACGGCACCATGGCCCGCACCAAAGAATTGATTCAATTTTCAAAAAAGCATCGTTTGAAAATTTGCTCGATTCGGGATTTGATCGAATATCGCCGAAAAAAAGAAATTTTGATAGCGAAAGCGGTGGAAACCACGCTAAACAATTCGTTCGGCGAGTTCAAATTAATCGCGTACGAATCTTCGGTGGATAAGGATTACCATATGGCGCTTGTGATGGGGCATTTGGATGTGAAAAAACCCGTGCTGGTGCGCGTGCATTCCGAATGTTTTACCGGCGACGTTCTTGGTTCGCAAAGATGCGACTGCGGGCAGCAGCTTCACCGCGCGCTTGAATGGATTGCCAAAGAAAAATCAGGCGTGCTTTTGTACATGCGTCAGGAAGGCCGCGGAATCGGTCTTTTGAATAAACTTCGCGCCTATCAGCTTCAAGATCAGGGACTCGACACAGTGGAAGCGAATCAGAAACTCGGTTTCGCGGCGGATTTGCGGCATTACGGCGTGGGCGCGCAGATTTTGGCGGATTTAGGGATTAAAAAAATAAAACTTTTAACCAATAATCCCAAAAAAATCGTAGGGCTTGAAGGCTACGGTCTGAAAGTTGTTGAGCGGGTTCCGATCGTCTCTAAACCTGGAAGACACAACAAAAAATATCTTGAAACAAAAATGCAAAAATTAGGTCATTTTCTGGATTCCATGCATGGCCGCTAAACTTAGAATTAAAAAAACCAAGTTGAAAGGCGTGAAGCAATGGAAAGGCCAATGGAGCGCGAAAGGCAAAAAATTTGGGTTGGTGGTGTCTCAATTTAATGAGTATTTGACGAATCAACTGGTTGAGGGTGCTGTCGACACGTTATTGCGGCATGGCGCTTCTTCTAAAAATATTCACGTCGCTTATGCGCCCGGCGCTTTTGAAATCCCGCTGCTTGCGAAAAAATTAATTTCCAGGGTAAAGCCGGCCGCGGTTTTGACTTTATCCGTCGTCATTCGGGGCAGCACGCGTCATTTTGACCAGGTGGTGGATCAATGTGCCAAGGGAGTTCGCGAGCTTTCCATGGAAAGCGGCGTGCCTGTTATTTTAGGCATGATTTCGGCGGCCAATGTCGAGGACGCGGTGGAGCGGGTTGGAGTTAAACAGATGAATAAAGGCCGGGAATGGGCGCTTTCCGCCATGGAAATGGCCAGCCTTTCGGAGGAGCTTCATGCGAAAAAGAACGCGTAGCCGCGAATTCGCGCTGCAAATTTTATACGAGAAAGACATTGCGGGCGCGCCGACTGAGGACGTGATCGCTGATTTTTGGAATGGATCCACGGAGGAAGAAAAGAATGAGCCGGAAATTCGCGAATACACCGAAAAACTGGTCCGGGGCGTTTCCGAAAAAAGCGCATCCATTGACGCCACCATCGAGCGTTTCGCGGAAAATTGGGAAATCGACCGCATGGCCTGCGTGGACCGGAATATCCTGAGACTCGCTACTTACGAGATGATTTTTATACAAGAAATCCCCGTGAAAGTCGCCATCAACGAAGCCGTGGAAATTGCCAAGCGCTATGGCGAAATCGATTCCTCCAAATTCGTGAATGGAATCCTTGACCGTATCGCCAAGACGGAATGCAAAAAATAAATAAAAATAGAAACGCGCAGGATGAACGCTTCATGCATCTTGCGTTAACAGAAGCCTTGAAAGGGGAGGGTTCGGTGCATCCGAATCCTTTGGTGGGCGCCGTGTTAGTCCGAAACGGCCGGGTTCTTGCAAAAGGCGCTCATGAATGGTTTGGTGGTCCGCACGCGGAAATCAATGCATTTAAGAAATTAAAAAAAATTTTGCCGGGCACAAAATTGTATGTCACTCTTGAGCCATGCAGCCATTTCGGCAAAACGCCGCCCTGCGCCGAATTTATTTTAAAAAAACAAATTAAAGAAGTGATAGCCGCCATGAAAGATCCGAATCCTTTGGTGGCGGGACGCGGTTTGGCAAATTTAAAAAAAGAGGGCGTGAAAGTGAAGGTTGGGATTCTGGAGGATGAAGCCCGAAATTTAAACCGCCATTATTTGCATTGGGTTTCCAAAAAAATGCCTTATGTGACGCTTAAGATGGCGCAAAGTCTGGACGGTAAAATTGCCACAAAAAATGGGGAGTCTCGGTGGATTTCGGGAGAGGCTTCGCGTCTGAAGACACAGCAGCTTCGTAAAACTGCGGATGCGATTTTGGTGGGAGTGAATACCGTTTTGAAAGATGATCCGCAGTTGAGCGTGCGTATTCCCATGGAGAAGCCGCAAGGCGTTTCAGCACGCCAACCGGTTAAAATCGTGCTGGACGCGCATCTAAAAACGCCGGTAAAATCAAAAATTTTCTCCAAAAAATCCGGAAAAGTGATTATTTTTACGTCCAAATCTTCATCGATTCCCAGACGAAGTGCTTTATCCGCCCATGCAGAAATTATTGTGGTTGCGGATAAGAAAGGTTATTTGGATTGGCGGCAAATTCTCGGTCATTTGGGGCGGAGAGGGATCACGCATGTGCTTGTTGAGGGCGGGTCGGAGACAGCCGCGAGCGCTTTGATTTCGGGGATTGTCAACGAAGTTTACTTTTTTATCGCGCCTTTTTTTATTGGAGGAAAAAAAGCTTTGGGGGCTTTAGGCGGGGAAGGGATTTCTCATTTAAGCCAGGCGCCCCGGCTTAAAAAATGGAGCATGGCAAAAATCGGAGAGGATTTTCTTGTTCACGGGTATTGTTGAGGGCCGGGGCAAGGTTCATCAAATTCATTTTTCAAAATCAGGGGCGGCGCTCACCCTCCTTGTTCCCGCTATTTTTACCAAATTAAAAACGGGCGCCAGCGTTTCCGTGGACGGCGTATGTTTGACCGTGGTTAAAGCGGCGGCCAAGGGAACACACCTTCTGGTATTTGATCTGGTTTCCGAAACGCTCAAACGCACGCGGTTTAAAAAGATTAAAGCCGGAGATATTTTAAATCTTGAACGACCTTTGAAATGGAATAGCCGGGTGGATGGACATCTGGTTCAGGGGCATGTGGACGGGGTGGCCCGGGTTATTCAAAAAATACGCCAGGGAAGAGGGGCGAGTTTCCAGTTATCAGCCCCCATCAAATTCCGCCGTTATTTGACGGAGAAAGGCTCCGTGGCGTTGAACGGGGTGAGTTTGACCCTAGGAAAGACGGATAAAAGGGGATTTTGGATTCACGGCATTCCCCACACCTTAAAAAAAACAAATATGGACCATTGGAGGGTCGGGCAGAAAATTAATATAGAAGTGGACCGAAATTTGCTTTTTAGCCGCCTATCAGGCATACTTCCTCAAAAATAATCTCTTTTTATGGACTTTAAATGAATTTAAAAATTCGTATTGTATCCGCTTTTCTGGTTCTTTCGTTTTTCATGGAACAACTCTCCTTCGCCGCTGGAGACATCATCAAACCCATAATCCCCGAACTATTCAAGGAACAGAAACTAAAGCTAGGCTTCGATCTCCCCGAATCCATCGCAACCATAGAAGACTCCTGGCAAGCCCCTCAAAGTGTCATTGCGAGGAGCATAGCGATGAAGCAATCTAAGCTCTCAGCAGAGATTGCTTCAGGGACTGCGTCCCCTCGCAATG
>JAHFFM010000127.1 GCA_023247935.1 Candidatus Omnitrophota bacterium
GCGATGTCGGATTCCTGTAAAATTAAATCCACGTAGCCTACGACAGCTGAAAGAGGGTTATTGATTTCATGCGCGAGCTCCGTGGCCATCACGCCGAGCTTGGCAAATTTTTCCTTTTCTTGAAGCGCGGATCGCACATCCGAAATTTCGTGCTGCGCATTTTTAAGACCGGTAATTTTTTGCTCCAGTTCCGAATACAGAGTGGAACTTCTCAGAATATGGGTCATTTGGACGGATAGATAAGATAAATTTTTAAGCTCGGCGGCGGTGAACCGGTTTTTATTTTCCGAGCGGCCTATATAAAGCAACCCTGAGACCGTCTCTGCTTCTCCGAGAGCTACGACAATCGCACTGTCAAAACCGGCTTTTGATTGCAAGCCGGAAAATTCGGGATAGGAAGGCATACCTTGATGAAAAATAAAACTCTTGGGTTTGCTCGGAGAAAACTTGGAAATTTTTTGCGCGATTTCGCCGCAGAATGAAACAGAGGATTTATTCATGTTTCGTCCGGATTCCATGGAATATTGGCCTTCGCAATTCCTCAAAAAAATAGCCGATTCATCCGCTTTGAATATAGAGGTAAGGTATCCGATAATCGATTCCAGCATGTATGTGATATTTAATTCGGAAAAAATCTGCTGACTGGTTTCATAAAGCGAGACGAGAGACTGGATCTGCTGCATATCGAGCCGTTTTTCGATAAGCGAGAGAAGTTCTTCCACTTTGACGGGTTTTTGAAGAAAATCCGCGGCGCCCTTTTTCATGGCTTCGACGGCCGTACTCACGGTTCCCTCGCCGCTAACCATGATGATTTCCACGTCCGGGCTGATTGTTTTTATTCTGTCGATCGTTTCAAGCCCGTTCATCAGGGGCATTTTCAAATCCAAAATAATCAGGTTGGCTTTTTCTTTTAAAAGGACTTCAATGCTCTCCCCGCCACTGTAAGCCTTAAAAACAACATATCCCCTTGGCTCCAATATCGAAGAAACAAATTCCACCATCTCCTTGTCGTCGTCAATAACAAGGATTTTTTTGCCCTCATATTTATAAGACGCCATATAAATAAAGTTACACGATATGAGTGATTTAAAAAATGGCGGGCTTCGCCTTTCTTCTGTTCTATTTCTACTTAAGTTAAGACGAAAGGGCTTGTTTATCGCTCTGCCTAAAAATAACAAGCCAAACGGGTCCTGTCACATGAAACCTATTCTTATTTATCCAAAAACGCTATCAGGACCTCAAGAAAAGACTTCGGGTTGCGATGTGCTGTCCTTTTTGGATAAATAAAGATAGATTTCATGCGCCACCCGTTCGGCTTGTTATTTTTAGGCAGGGCGATAGTTGACGAACTCAGATTTGTTGATGTCAAAATCTTCTCTTTTTTTGCCCGAACTCACGAACAAAAAAAGGAGCAGATAATCACGGATATGGCGGGTGATCAAAAAATTCTTTCTGACATGCTCGCGGCCGTTTAAGCCGAGCTTTGAAGCGAAATTAGGGTCATCCAGCAAACGTTCAATCCAATAAGTCGTTTCCTTTACGGATTGTGTGAGAATTCCGGATTGGCCATGCGTGATTTGCAGCGGAATTCCCCCTACGGCTCCGGCGATCACGGGCTTCGCCTTCCAAAGCGCTTCCGTGATCGTGAGGCCAAAACCTTCACGCAGGGATTTTTGAAGAATAATCGTCGAAGCGCGTTGAATCGCATTGATTTCCAAATGGCTCGTGGGAGGAAGCGAACGCACCAAAATATTCGGGAAATGAGCCGCTTCATCGAGCACCTCCGCGAGCACTTGTGCGCCCTCCGGATCATCCGAAGCCGAGCCGCCCACCAAAAGTAAATAAGCGTCCTTATTATTTTTCACGTTCTTAAACGCCTGAATCACGCCGACAGGGTCTTTTAGTCTGTCAAACCGGGACACTTGAGTCACCAGGGGTTTATCCGTGGGGATTTGAAGCTGGCCCAAAATGTTGTTAATTTCCTGCATGCTCATTTCACGATTTTTTTCGCTCAAAGGGTCAATAGAGGGACTGATCAGGAATTGAGGATTATCCAATTTCTTGCGAAAAGCCGGAGCGGAAAACACCGACGCGTCGTACTGATTCACATAATCTTTCAGATAATTCCAAACTTCGGGATTTGGGTTGGAAAGATCGATGTGGCAGCGCCACACCCAATAGTTTTTATTTCTTTTTTTCCTTTCCACCAAACCTACCGGCTGCGGGTCGTGAATAAAAACGATTTCTTCATCAAGAGACATTTGGGCTAAATTTTGTCTCTGTATTTCTTCAAAAATGGCGTATTCCTCGGGAGTTAATCTGTCTTTTCCGCCATGAAGCGCGTTATGAATTTTTTTGGTGACCGAAAAAAAAGCATCATTGCCCTTGATCACCTCCCAACGCACGCTCAGATTCAAATCATTCATGAAGGGAATCATCCGGTTTAATATTTCCGCGACTCCCCCTCCGTCAAAAGTGGAATTAATAAACAACATTCTTTTATCCTGAAGATCCGCGGCAACGCGATGAATTTCTTCAATAACATGTAAACCGGCGAATGGCGCATATTCCATTAATTTCGGCACAAAACACTCTCCTTTAATTCATGACCCGACATACTCCTGTGTTTCGACGGCAAGCGGGACAAAGTCTCCAGAAGAGCGCGAACGTCCTGCGTGTTTTTTAAATAATAATCAGCCGACGAGCGCTTGGAGCGTCCGACGCGGATGGTATAAGCCTTATCGCGCATGCGGCTGAACATGTCCTCATCCGTGGTGTCATCCCCTAAAATAAGGCAAAAATCAGATTTCAATTTTTTATGGACGAATTGAACCGCCCGGCCCTTGTCCCAGTCCACCCGAGGACGAATCTCCCAAACCCTTTTTCCATGACGCCACACAAGCGGGCCGTCCTTGAATTTATGCTGAAAAAAAAGAATCAGCTCATGGAACATCGTGAACTGATCTTTGGATAAATTCCGGTAATGAAGGCTTAGGCTGTATTTTTTGTCCTCTACCCAGACTCCGGGCCAAAACATAAAAGTAATTCTCAGTTTTCTTTCGAGTATTCGCAGAAAAGGCACATGTTTTCTCGCCAGTTTCGCGGGAAAAGGCATCCCTTCCATATGAGGCGTCATTTCCAATCCGTGATTGCCCATGAATAAAACATGCCTATTGGAAAAACGCGAACGAAGGTCTTTTAAAGAGCGGCCGCTCACGATCACGGTTTGATTAGACTTTTTTGAGGCTAGACGGTTCAATGCCTGCGCCATGCCTTCATTCACGTGCGCCTTTTTCGGGTCGTTCACGATGGGCGTCAACGTGCCGTCAAAATCTAAAAATAAAATGCGGCATGAGCTTTTTTCCCAATCCCTCAAAATATTTTTCCAATCTCTCCAAAAATACTTCATACAAACGCCCCCGGCCGGATTTCCGTCATGTCATGGATCACGTCCGCGGCCCAGCGATAGACGTTCCACTCGCGCAGCGTTCGGCGCATTCTCTTCATGCGCGCCCTTTGTTCATCCGCGGGCATTTCAATCGCGCGGCGAATGGAGTCCGCCGTTTGACCAATATCGTAGGGATTGATGACAAGTGAATCGGCCAACTCGCGGGCGGCGCCTGTAAATTGGCTTAAAATAAGCACGCCCTGCTCGTCATTGCGGCTGGAAACAAATTCTTTAGCGACAAGATTCATCCCATCATGAAGAGAGGTCACCAAACACAACTTGGCCGCCTTATAAAAAGGAAAAATTTCTTCATGGCTGTGATGTTTTTCAAGAAATAGAATCGGTTTCCAGTTTTTGATTTTCCAACGCGCGTTAATCCGGTCGCATTCGCGCAGCAGTTCCACCATAAAATCCTGGTACCGCGGAATTAACGTGCGCGTGGGAGCACCCAGCTCCACAAAAGTAAATTTGCCGACATATTCCGGATTTTTATCCAAAAACATTTCCACGCCCCGGAATCTTTCCAAAATCCCTTTGGTGTAATCCAATCTGTCCACGCCAACCCCGATATATTCCGTCTGAATCCCATAATTTTTAAGAATGGCGTCTATCGCCGGAGAATTTGAGGCTTTATTTTCATCGCCGCCGTTAAACGCGATGCTGATAGGGAACGGCTTCACGAGCGTTGTTTGTCCCTCACGGTTGACGGTGAACCGTTCATAATCCAAACGGGCTTCCAACACTCTGTCCACGGTTTCCATAAAATTGTTGCAATGGTATTGCGTGTGAAATCCGATAATATCCGCACCCAGCATGCCCTCCAACAATTCCCTCTGCCAGGGACAAATACCGAAAGATTCAGGATTCGTCCAAGGAATATGCCAGAAAATCGCCACTCTCGCGTCGGGACGCTTCGCTTTGATCATTTTCGGAAGCAAAGCGAAATGATAATCCTGCACCCACACAAAAGGTTCTTCGGTGCCTTCCATTTCCTCTAAAAGGGCGTCCGCGAAAATACGATTCGCCTTCATGTAATTTTCCCAATCGCTTTCCCGGAAAATCGGCCGCGTATGCGCTACATGGCATAAAGGCCAAAGTCCTTCATTTGAAAAACCAAAGTAATAGCCCATCTCGGTTTCTTTGTCGATCCAAACCCGTTTCAAAACATACTGGGGCTCGTCCGGCGGCACCATAATGCGTCCCTGCGGATCCGCGGTTTCTTTGTCGGCATCGCCCGTGGCTTGAGCGATCCAAATCCCCCCGCAAGCTTTTAGCACCGGTTCAAGCGCCGTCACCAAACCGCTGGCTGGCACCTGGCATTGGATGTCTTTGCCTTTGCGGATATGCGTATAAGGCTCGCGGTTGGAAACCACGAAAAAAGGACGCTCCTTCAAACGACGGCGGGCGAAAGCCTTTAATCTCTCCGCCGTCCAAACCGGCTCCATGGAAAGCCTTAATCGCGCTTCCTCTTCCGCTGAAAACCGGGCTACCTCGAGGCTTCTGGCCATCTTGGTGATTTCGTCAGCGAGGGGCTCAAAAATTTTCCCATGTTTTTTTGGAAGAGAATCAGGATTTTGTCCCATGCGGATCTGCTTGGTCCACTCCGCTATCCTGTTCATGGGTCTTTTTACATTTAAATAAATCACCAAAGGTGTGATAACCAGAAGAACCGACGTTTGAATTAATAAACGCAAAAAATGCTGCATCCATATTTTTCGCACTTCCTCAGAAACCGAGGACGCGTTTTGATAAAGACAAAGAACATAAGTGCCGCTTTCCGAAGCCACGGGCATGGCGCAAACATGGAGAAAGTTTTTTGATTCCGAAAAAAACCGGCTTGTCCAAGAATCTTCACGGATCAAATCCTTGGTGGTGTTTTGAATTGTCGCGGGCACCTTTGGTAAATCCGTGTTTTCATGTTCGCTGACGGCAAGCCGCATTCCCTGCGGATCATACAATTCCACTCTCAAAAAATCGTCCGTCAAAGGAACGCTATGAATCAAGTCTTCAGCCCCCTGCATGTCACCTTTTGCCAGAAAAGGCCGGACCTTCTGAGAAATATCCTCGGTCAGGTCAAATGATCGGCGTTCGATTTCGCTTTTAAGACGTTTCTCTTCTCGGCCTGCCTGCCACACCGACAGGGCGCAAGCCGTCAAAAAAACGGCTATGAACAAAGAAACAAAAAAGCGTATAAATAATCGAAATACCATAAAAAGCTTTCTAATTAAAAATGTTTAAAATCTATTGCCCTACCTAAAAATAACAAGCCAAACGGGTGGCGCATGAAATCTATCTTTATTTATCCAAAAAGGACAGCACATCGCAACCCGAAGTCTTTTCTTGAGGTCCTGATAGCGTTTTTGGATAAATAAG
>JAHFFM010000128.1 GCA_023247935.1 Candidatus Omnitrophota bacterium
GCCATGATGCCGCTTTGATCCATATTGGAAGGAGGACTTGAAATCAGGTTTCCATCGGCATCGAAAACCAACGCGATACGGACGTCTTTTTGAGCTTCCGCGCTTTGGACCAGCTTGTCGAGAGCGATGGTATCGCGCACAAGAAGCCCGTATTCCGCGTTAAACGTGAAGGCGGTGACCACCGCTTCGAGCCTTTCCAACGCGTGCCGGCGGATCAACTCGCGCGTCCGGGATGAGAAAAAATTGACTGTGACAAAGGTAATGAGCGCGAGAGTCACCCCCGCCAATAACATCGCTTTCCATTGGATCCCCAAAGAAATACGCTTAGTAGACGTCATCCACGACTCCTTCCTGGGACGCGGCATCAATCCCAAATACGCCCGCGATTCTTTTATTCCAGGCCACTCTTATTTTTTCGGTCGGCACGAAATGAGTCGAGGGTATTTCGCCTTTGAGCAGGCGAGCCGCCAGCTTCCCTGCCGTGGCCCCGTTTTCCTGGAAATCGGAAGACACCGACATCAAAGCTCCTGCCTGCACATAGTTCGGGGCTACGGCAAGCACGGGATATTTTTCACGCGCCGAAAAAAGCAAAAGCTCCTTGGCGGTCGAACTGTTGTATATTTCCTGGTCCAGGATCATAACCAACGCCTGGCTTTTTTTGGACGTCTCTTCCAAAACATTTGAAAACTTGCCCATGGACTCCACGTCCATCACAATTAACTGCAAACCGTTTTGGGAAGCCGCATTTTTGGCTTCCTCAACCAGGGACGCTTTGGTTCCCGCGCGGCGCAAAAGCGCCAGCGTTTTTAAAGACGGCGCGACTTTTTTCAATACGGAAAATCTTTGGTCGAAAGAGACTTTCAAATACGCACCATAATGACGTTGTTCATCCGCCAGCCCTTCCCCAACGGGATCATAAACCATGGCCATGACAACGGGCAAATTATCCGCCTCGTCTCTAAATGCCTGCGCCGCCTCGCTTCCAACGGTTAATATGAGTTTTGTCTGGTTTTTGAGCAGCTGCTCAACGATTTCCCTTTTTTTTTCTTCAGGGTGGCCTTCAAGGTCGTATAAATCTATAACCCAGGAAGGGCCCGACTCTGATAGACTTTTCCGCATCCCCTGAACGGCTTCTTCGTAAGGAGGCAAAGACCGACCCTTGACAATAGCGACATGCTCTCCGTCAGCCAGAGCCACGGAGGAGCCCGGAACGGCCCAGCAAAAGATAAAAATAAAAACAAACCATTTTTTCATTTTTTATTTTTTGCAACGTTCCAAGGCCAATCCCGAAAAGTGACCGCCACGTAGTAGACCTGCGGGACCTGGATATGCTGCGCCTCAAAATGGTCTTTTCCGGTGAGATTCTGGATGCTAAAGGCCACTTCAGCATTTTCATGGAAAAATGACCTAGCCACGCGGATATCCGTACGGAGATTTTCCTTCACCAGAAATTTCGTGATTGGACTGTCCGTGACCGTATAATCCGAGTAAGACCCCCGGTAATTCATGTTTAGATTGAAATTCCATTCGTCAAGAAACCTCCAATTAAAGCCAAAGTTGGCCTTGCTTTTCGGAGTCTCGTCACGGAACGGCGCGTCGGTTGGAGCGTTAAAATCGTCGTCAATGTCTTCCCAGGTGTAATTGGCGTATACGTCAAGCGTAGCATTAACCTTATAACTTTGGGCCAACTCGACACCGACACTCTTGGCATTCAAGGGGTTAAGAAGTGCCTGCACAGCCGGCTGGGAAGGAAAAAACGAAAAAGCCTGGGTCCGTTGGGTATGAATCAGGTCGTCGTACCGCGCCGCGTAAATATCGGCGTCAAAGCTGAGTTTACTCTCAAGTAGAGTTCCCGAATATCCAAGTTCATAAGAGGTGACTTTTTCAGGCCCGATGTCTTGATCTCCGCCCAAAAGACGGCTCGTGGCGCCGGTGTCGGCTGGCACAAATAACCGGCCGTATTTCTCGGTAAATTGCGGCAAGCGAAAACCGCGCGCGTAAGTCGCGCGAAAAACATGGTTTTGAACGGGTTCATAAAGAATGGAAGCGCGAGGAGCCCATTCCGGATTGTCTTCGGGGATAAAATGAGATCCTTCCCCGCGCACGCCCGCTACGGCGGTCAATTTATGGATGTTCGGGAGATCTTTCAGAAGAACGTACTTCTCATTTATGAAAAAAGAATAAAGATTATCGGTGATCCACTCCAGCACGTTGCCGGGACTGCGTACCTGTAACTGGCTTACCCCGTGGTAACGCAGGTTTCCGCCCCAAACGGTTTGGCTTTTATCTTCCCATAGCGAAAATTGATCGATGAATTGCAGATCGTACTCAGACTGTTTCGTGTCCTGTGTCGCAAGTCCCGCGGAAAGAAACTTGGCGTCCGTAGTAAACCCCATGCGGTAAAGTTGTAAAGACGCTTTGTGGGTGTCGGTGAATTCAGCGTTCAGGCGCGTTTGTTGAAAATTATAAAATTCTCCGCTGACCCATGAAGTGTTGTTCCGCTGCAACGGATCGCGTCCGAAATGCCCATAATTGAAGCCAAACATCGCCTCAAGATTCAACTTGTCGCTGATTTCATAGCGTGAACGCGAGGTTAGGAGATTAAGCCGGCGCCAGTCCTGCACGTTGCCCCGTCCTTTTTCACCCTCATCATCCGCATAACCCCCGGACTCGTCGTAACTGTACGTCAAACGAAAATCAAGATCCCGGCCCCATAATTTCACACCCTCGCCATAACGACCGACAAATTCGTCGCGGCCATTGGAGCCCCAAATGTATTTGCCGAAAAAACCATGCGTGTCTTTTGGGTCTTTTGTCTTGACGTTGATGACGCCGTTGAACGCGTTGAATCCGTAAAGCGTGTCGTTGGCGCCACGGATAACCTCGATACTGTCAATGTCTTCGTTGATCAAAGCCAGGTTGGCCCACAGCACCCCGGAACTGAGAGGCATGTAAGCGCTCATGTCATCGATCAAAAAAAGCATCTTGCTGGCAAAACGCTGGTCAAACCCGCGCGCCGTCACGCCAAAATCGCGTTCGGTAAAAGCCATCACGTCTACCCCGGGCGTGAATCGAAAAGCATCCGGCAACTCCACAATGCCCCATCGCTCCAAATCTTTACCCGTGATCACGCTGATAGCGGCTGGCGCTTCCAAAATAGATTCTTCCATGCGACTGGCGGAAGTTACCTTGGGGATTTCCTCAAAAAGCGCAAATTCGGACGGCGAGACTGAAGAAGATACGGGAGTGGCAAAAGACCGGCTTGAAATAAATAAAGTAACAAAAAATATGCTAAATAAACTTGCCCATAGGCCTTTTTTCATTAATAAGCCTCCACATTTTTAAGTTAAAATTGTTAAATATTATAGTTTTTTAATGAAAAAATAAAAATGGCCTAATTCTACTTTAAGCTATCCTTATCTCACCGGTATCACCACGGAAAAAATCGTGCCTTTTCCGCCCTGGCCGCTTCTCACCGCAATATGCCCTTGATGTTTTTGCACGATCTCATAAACAAGCGAAAGTCCAAGGCCTGTGCCCTTACCCACTTCTTTGGTTGTAAAAAAAGGTTCGAATATTTTGGTCCGGATTTCCAAAGGGATGCCCGGGCCGGTATCTTCCACTTGAATCTCAACGGCAGGCTTTTCATTCAAAAAAGCTTTGCGGGTGCGTACGAAAAGTTTCCCCCCTTCGGAGGACATCGCGTCGATGGCGTTGTTGCAAAGATTCACGACAATCTGCTGGATCTGGCCTTTGTGGGCGGTGATGGGCGGCAAAGAAGAGTCTAATTCTTTAACAAATTCCACGTTTTTGACTTTAGATTGGGCTAAGACCAAGGAAAAAGCACCCTCCATGGCTTCATTCATATCCATGGGCTCTTTCAGGGTGCTGCCGGTTCTTGAAAAGGTTAATAAATCCTGGACAAGCTGCTTGCAGCGCACGGCTTCGCGTTCAATAGACCTTAGAGGCATTTCAAAAGGATTTCCCGGTTCAAGCCTTTTGACAATGCCTTGAGCGAAACCCAGGATTACGCCAAGAGGATTGTTGATTTCATGGGCCACGCCGCCGGCCAGCTGACCGACCGCCGCCATTTTTTCGGACTGGAGCATCATGGATTCCAGGCGTTTACGTTCTTCGATTTCCTTAAGAAGTGAATCCCTGGATACCGTGGTCTTTTCAAGATCTTCCGCCATTTTATTCACGGCGCGGGCTAAAAGCCCGACTTCGTCATCGGCTTGCGCGTTAACAGGAATGCGAGACGCGCGCGCAGCCTCTCCTCTGGCAATCTGCCGCAGCCGGTCAATCACAGCATGAATCGGCCGGGTGTAGTGGCGGGAAAGCCATAAAGACACCAAAATACTGAGAACGATGACCAGGATGGAAATAACCAGCGCAAACTTGATAAAAGAATAGGTCGCTTTATCCAAAAGCTCTTTGGATGTGGTCATGCAAAAAACCCAATTCCAGGGTTCGTAAGTTTTAAAAACGACCCATCTTTTAATGCCTTCCCTGGGGTCGACGTATTCAAACTCGCCCTCTTTGAGTCTAAGCATAAAAGCCTGGATATTTTCGTCAAACATCAGGTCGCCTTTTTCCCACGAATGCCTGAACGCTTTTTTCCATCGGGATTCCGCCGGATGAACCACAATTCTGCCTCCGGTATCGACGATGAAAGGGAAAGTCACAGCGTCTCTTTTATTCCTGTAAAGGATGTCTATTTTGTTAAGGAGCCGCCATTGCCCTTCCTTGAGGTCTTTGTAAACTCCCTCGAAGAACAGTTCATCCTGCTCATAAGCCAATTGGACAAAATCTTCCAGCTTATGGACAAAAAGCTCCTGGTTTAAGGCGTGGATTTTCCGGCTAAAAACAAAAACGCTGGTAACTTCAAGAAGAAAGCTGAATACGACGACGATGAGGACCGTCGTCAACGAAAATTTTGTGCCTAATCTCACTTATCAGTGACTTTTATCGGCAGGAGTAGCCTTGAGCTTCGCGTCCCAATCTTCCCATATTTTTTGGTAGGTGCCGTTTTCTTTTATTTTTTTAAACCCTTTTGAAAAAATGTCACGGTATTTCTGCCCCTCCGGATTTTTTTTGGAAAACGCAATATAAAGGTCTATGGACTGCGTCGGGCCCTCTGCTTTTATTTGGCCGGGAACGTCCAGCTTGGGGATGAGATAGTCCGCGCATTTGTCCCAAAGGAGGATGATGTCCAGCCTTTTCCCCACAAGTTTTTGTATAAGAATAGTGTCCGTTTTGGAATATTCTTTGAGCATTTCCGTATTCAAATCGATCTCACTCCCATAACCGTACCCCTGTGTGAGGCCGACTTTTTTGCCAGCAAGATCCTTCAAAGTTTTTATTTTTTCTTGGAAATCGGGGCGTACGTAAAAATGACCTTCGGCCGCATAGAGCTTCTCATCATGCCAAAGGTAAATATTTTCGATCTCATCGCTTCTGGGGGCATCAAAACACCCAATCGCCTCTCCATCTTTGACAAGCTCCATGCAGCGATCGTAATTCATGGATTCAAAGTCCACTGTGTAACCTTCTGCCTCAAACGCGGCGCGAGAGATATCCACGGCAATCCCTTTGGGGCCGTCGGGAAATTTGGCTGAATAGGGGTACCAGTCGTCTTCCGCAATAATTTTGACTGTTTCAGCGTAAGCCGAAGATTTAAATAGGAAAATCATAGATAGAATCGTAAAAATGAATATTTTTACCGGAAATTTGGTCATAACATCCCCCATCTTTTTTAAACTTAGTTATTTATTTTAATAATTATCAATTATTAATACAAGTAATTATTTTAC
>JAHFFM010000129.1 GCA_023247935.1 Candidatus Omnitrophota bacterium
GATTTTGATCCGCTAAGCGGGAAGCCGCGAGCTGTTGATCAGACTCTGATGGCGAAACAAGCTGTGAAATTATTTTATCAATATTGTTAATTAAAAGTTGTTGTTTAAGAGTATTGAGATCAATTTTTTTATTGTCAAAATCAATTTGAGTGATCTTGCCCTTTTCAAGGTGAAAAACAATTTTTCGGTTATCCTTCAGGACAATTTTATAAGTAAAACTACCGGCGGTGGCCAATATTCCTTTGTTAAAAGTCAAAGCGATTTCAAGCGCCGAGTTAGACTCTGAATTACCTAACACAATAGATTTCAGATCCATTTCCAATCGGTCCGTCCAATAGCCTGTTAGTTTTTGGTGAGAAGCCGTTCTCTCCTGCTGCCATTGCCACTGTTTCAATTTCTGAATAAACTCAGAGGGGCTGTCAGTAATTTTATTTGTCAAAGCTGCCGTCGAAGCTGCCAAGGTAAGTTTAGAATCGGCATAATGGACTCTTACTGAATACCCTTTATAATTAAACGTAATTTCAGCTTCTTTTACATCGGCGAGGCGGGAGCCTTGACTCGACTGATCCTGGGAACCTGTGCCTCGTTGGGGAAACTTGTAGTGCTGCTCTTCTTTGAACTGAAAGAATGAATTTTGTAGGTCTTCTAAAAAAGATTTTTCAATTATCTTAGTTGGAGCATGAAGAGAAAGATTTTTAGTGAAATCTTTCATTGTTTTCTGGTATTTATCCCTAACATCCTGGAAGGTAATGGAATAATCCGTAAGGGCTTTTTTCAATTCATCGTCCGTAAAACCGATGCCAAGAAAAAAGTGTTTGTATTGGTTCAATAATGAAGCGTAGTCAGGATAAAACTTTCTTTTTATTAAAATTGTGGATTTAGCTTCATCATAAACCGAATCAACCGCTTCCAATTCGTCTCCAAAACTCTTATTTTCAAACTTTTTATTTAATTCATTTTGCAAAGTTTGTGTGGTTGAGATTCGGGCAAGAAAGCCTTCAGGGACTCGTATTGATGGAATACTAGTATACCGACGTCTATTTAACATAACGGTTATCGTATATTCTAGACTGCTGCTCCGTGTTATTTCAATATCGGATACCTTGTTTGTAATACGGGAACCTTTTCGAGACTCTAATGCAGACTTCTTAATAATACTCGACAATTCTTTGCGTATTGATTTGTATTCACCAAAGTCGCTTATCGCATGTAAAATCGAAATTGCTACTTCGCCCCAAGAACGCTTCTGACTTAAACCGTTTAAAATAAAATTCACTTTCTCTTGACCATACGCTTCCTCGAAAGAGTATAAAAAATTTATCAAAGGCAGTTGTTTAGCGTAAGCTCTGTTTGAAGCTTGAGTGATTAACAATAATAATAAATCCGCTGTTTTTTCATCCTGGATCGTTTTTATAAAGCGATAAATGCGTTTTTGGGCTGTTTTTGAAAGTTCTTGTTCCGATTTCGACTGGGTTACATTTCGAGCC
Source organism: Candidatus Omnitrophota bacterium (assembly GCA_023247935.1). Taxonomy (GTDB): domain Bacteria; phylum Omnitrophota; class Gorgyraeia; order 2-02-FULL-51-18; family 2-02-FULL-51-18; genus JAHFFM01. The sequence goes on from JAHFFM010000129.1 coordinate 1,488, forward strand.
GATCTAAAGTTTAAAAAACTCTTTGCGGCATATCCCTGATTCAACAAGGCCAAGAGAGAGGCTTCTTCTTTGTCCGAAAAAAATACACGCCCATCATCCCTCAAGGCTTTTTTCGCCCTACTCAAAGCTGATTGTTCAGATTCAAACGCAGCAACCAATTCCTGGGCATATACATTCCGAGCCTCTTCATCAAGTTCTAGGCCCGCAAAAGATTTGCTGAGCAGCGCTTTGTATGCGGCTTCAGCGGCTATAAACTCCGCTGTATCCTGTGGGACGCGGGAGCCGGAGAAAAATAACGTTATTTTCTGACCTTCTTGGACTTTGCCAGATTTTATGACGGCCTTAAACGCCTTTGCTAACGGGAACTTGGAATCAATGTGTTGGCTAACGCTCCCCTCCCGGCCGTCTTTCTTTGTCCAGCTAAAAAACACTTTTTTGATTTGTGATCCAGAGATCAAACTTCCGTCCGTGGCCTGAAATTCATCAGGCAGGCTTCCAAGCCGCATATCCCCGGTGACAACCACTTGCTTTTCGTTGATGATGAGCCGGGAGCCTTTAATAGAAATGTCGTTGATAGAAATTATTTTGCTGGCCTCTATCCAACTGCTAGGTTCGCTTGAGGTTGAGCCAGACACAATCACATACTTTGGATGAGAAGATGGTATTAAAACATTTTTTAGCTCTTGAATAGTAACGGAACCACCTTCATGAAGGATAGTGACTTTTTTTCCTTTAAATCCATTCAGAGTATTTACTATCTGGTCGGCAGTAGCGGTGTGGGAGCCTCTGGAGTCGACGGATTGGATATCTGGAATAAATGGCGGCGTGAGGACAAGCCGCGAGCCCGCTCTGTGGGGGCCGAGAGTGCTGGCAACCGATTTCACTTCATAAGTAACGGTGATTTGGGTATTTTCCGTAATAAAAGTTTCTGGAGAAACGGGCAAGCTATTTATGTTGTAGCCTACTATTTGATAATCTTTCTTTTCAAAAGCCTCGGAGATATTTTCAATGGCTGTCTTTCCTTTGCCTTTGTAAACAAAATTGGCATGCATTCTGGATACGCCGAATTGCCCTCGCTCCTCAACAATTTCTCGAACGGACAATCTTGTGCCAAAGACCTTCTCGGGAGTCAATGAGGTCGGAAGAAATGGTTTAAGCAGCTTCGAAGAATCCTCTTGGGTCATGACGGAAAAAGTCCTTAACATGGACGGTGCGGTGGATGTATAAGCGGCGATATTAGGATTTACTTTCTGGTTTAACAGAATCTCTTCATATCGTTTCTGGTTCGTGGCCTGAGTGACTTGGGGAGTCAGGCATATATAGGAGATGTTCTGTTGCTTAAGGAGAGCTTTAAGATTTGGGGTGTGAAAACCTCCGGTGATCAGGACGGCCTTCCTTGTCATTCCCGCAGTCTTTGAGCGGGAATCAGGTTGATCCCCGGTAAGAGATTCCGAGGATGACAAAAAAGCCCGGACTTGGGCGTCCACAAGGGACGCCCCTACATCGGAGGTGGGTTGATTCAGTTTTTTTAGCGCATTGTCTACAAAAGCCTTGTCTCTGCCAAGGGTTAAGTCATAAAATTCTTCCGAGGCTTTGACTGTCTTGTCATAGCCCTCTTCCAAAAACAGGGCCCTTTCGTAATACTTGTGAGAATCCATGATTTTCTTGTTCAAAAAACCGGTTAGGTGCTCGATGGTGAAATTCTCGGAGCTTTCTTTATAGTCCGCGTATTCTTCGGGCGTGATCATGAGATTTAAAAGTTTCTGCAAATATCTCAAGTTTTGCTGGCAGTGAAGCAGGGTCTTTTCATCCGGGGTTTTTGAAAGCGTATCCAGAATCTCTTTTTCCCTTGTCTTCTGCTCGCTGAGAATGGCTTTTGGATTCAGTTTTCTGGATTCCCCAAGATAGTCGAAATATCTGGAAAGGTTGGGATAATCCTGGCTGCCTTTTAATTTTTCTTCAAGCAGCGCGTAAAAACCCTTGGCTTCCTTGTGCTCTTCACTTGAAAGCTTGAAAGGGGATTTTTCGTTCTCAGAAAGCTCAAGAAGCTCTTTCTGGTCGGCTTCGGGCAGGGATTGGACGGCTTTTACCTGTTCTTCATTGGCTTTCTTAAAATCGATCCGGCTTTCTTTTTCTTTGAGATTTTTTAGGGCTTTGAGGTGGGGATAGGAAGATAAAATGTCATTCCCGCGATCTTTTAGCGGGAATCCAGAAGCGCCTGGATCCCCGATTAAAGCATTCGGGGATGACAGGGGGTGAGCATTCGGGGATGACAGGGTAGCGTATTTGACAAGGCTATCGAAATAATCGGTGAGGGATATCTCTTCTTTAAGAAACTGGGTCTGTTTTTCGTCAAAAGACAAAAGCTCGGAATTGAAAATCCCCGGCTTCAGGGTATTCAGGGTTTGCTCTATTTTTTTAAGATAAGTCTCGTATTTTTCCCGGTCTTTAACAACGCGGCGGTAATTTTCAAGCGCCTTGAAATAGAGAGGCATGTTTTCAACACCCCATAGGACAAAATCATGGTCGGAGGTCAGGTCGAGGTATTCTTCTCCGTGAAGCAGTCCTTTTTTAAGATAAGACAGCGCTATTTTCTGCCTCTCTTCAAGCGGGGAGTATTGCCTTAAGAAAGAAAGCGAATCATTGCCTACACCGGCCTCGACAAAAACGTATTTCATTTCCTTTTCTTCCTTTAACAGAATGTCGAGAGTTTTAGAAAGATTGATTTGTCCGGAATTGTTGGTGTGGGCGTCCTGGATGAGGTACACAAGCGTGGGGCGTTTAGCGTTTAGCGTTGAGAGATTTCCTTTGGTTCTATTCGCTATACGCTCTACGCTATCCGCTATCTCAGGGGCTTGCCAGGAGTCTTCCACGGACACGATGGATTCGGGCAGTTTAAAATGAATGGCTGGTTTTTCCAATAAATCATAGGGAGCTGGCTTGAGATCGCCTGCCGCGAAAGAAAATTGCTCAAAAGAAAACGAAAGCACCAGAAAAGCGGATAAAACACGGAGTTTGGAAAGCATGGAGATATTCTACCTGAATATTTTCTGAAAACAAGAACATGTAAAAAAAATTAACTTAAAAAGTTTATTAATAAGTTATTAATTTTAAGCATTTCTTAATGTGCGTTCGGAAGATGCGTGAATCGAGTCTACTCTGGGCCTTTCAAAACACGCTTAGTTCTTGTAGCGACTTTCTTAATATTTTCCGCGGGAGGCAGGTGTTCGGGGAGGGTGCCACCAAGCTCTTGAATTGTTTGTCTTACTTTTTTTCCAACCTCGGCATGCGTTTGGTTTGCCTTATCCTTACCGATAATTTTTTCTCTTCGGATTTTATCCTCAGTCTGAGTGGCACGGAACAGGTTCGCGGCAAGCTCGGTACTGCCCATATGATCGAGTATTTCCTGGCCTTTTTTAAGACCCTTTTTTCTATGAATATCCTGTTTCATGAGGCCTCCATAGAGACCCATGTAACCATGATTCTGAAAAATGGCGTAATCAAGCGGTTTGACCACACCGGCTTCTTTCGCGGTGCCAGCAAGACGTTTGTTGTGATCTTTCATTTCCTCACGTAAACGTAGCCGAAGCTCATTTTCGCTCGACTGATCTGTGAGTTCTTGGCGTCTTGTCTGAACTGCAAAATAAGTTTGGCCGCGGGCAATAATTTCTTTTCCAGGATTTGCATTTTGGATGATTAAATAACAGGCATATCGTGAAAGCTTCAAACTCTTTAGCTCTCTCTTTGCACCGCTTCCAATCTCAACCATTTCGTTATACTCAACGAAATGGTCCTTTGCCTCCTGGCCACTATTGAAGCAAGCGAGTTGGGCTTTCTTTATTACGGCCTCAAAGTTTCTATAATCCGTATACCCAAGAACGGGCGCCAATTCACGGCTGTTCCAAAAATCAAAATCGTGTTCGTTGGTCCGGCGAATTCGTTCGAAGGGATTTGGATTAACCGGCTGAAGTTCCTGACTCATACTTTACTCATTTCTTGTTTCTTTTTCCGGTACACTCCAGCCATACGACCCCTGCCTTTTTTCACAACCTCGAGTTCTCCCCGACGGCAAAGCCTATGGATGGTGTTTGTAATAGCAATCCGCTGAACACCCTTAACGCTATGATCTTTGAGACCCTGAACAATATCATTTGCAGTAAAATCATTAGCAAGACCTTCTACTACTCTCCGGACAGCATCTGAAGTAGTTGATCCAGAGTGCTCCACGCCAGAAGCACTTGAACCATTTTGCTTTTGGCACATACGCCAAACCATCTCGAGCGCTTCGAGCTTTTTCTTATGATCGATCTC
>JAHFFM010000130.1 GCA_023247935.1 Candidatus Omnitrophota bacterium
CTGGCAACGGCTGCCATTGGTTTTATGAAAAGCCATAAAAACGCGCATTTTCTTGTGGCTGGAAAAGGGCCTTCAGAGAATATTATCAGGAAATTATTCACGGAAGCAGGAATTGAAAACCGCTTGCATCTCCTCGGAGTTGTTCAGGGGAAGTCTTTGGCGGATTGTTATCACACCATGGATGTTTTTGTTTTCGCATCTAAAAGTGAAACACAGGGAATGGTGCTTTGTGAAGCTATGGCAGCAGGAGTTCCGGTCATTGCGATTGACGCTCCCGGAGTCAGAGAAGTTGTTAAAGATGAAAAAAATGGGCGGTTACTTGCACGTGAGAACAGCGCCGAATTTTACTCTGCTTTATCATGGTGCCTTGACCGTAATAAGCGGGAGTGGGAGAGGTTGCGGGAAGGCGCCAGGGAAACAGCTCAAGTTTTTTCTGTGGAAAATTGTACCCGCGATGCTCTGCAAGTTTATGAAAAAGCAGCGGTTGGCAATCTTTTGCCCACGACTCGAGAACAAAGTGAATGGCGCCGTATGATGCGCCGCCTAAATATCGAATGGAAAATCGTGGCCAATGTCGGCCGGGCTACGGGGTTGGCATTAAGCGAAATTATTACGAGCTGATATTTGTCCCGATGTGCAAGTATCGGTCGTAAGGTTCTTGGTGTGCGCCTAAGGGAAGGGGGATAGGAGAAGAGTATGATTGCCAAGATAAATGCAATCGCGCAAAAACTCCGCTGGGCGCTGGATCCAAGCTGCTGGATGATCCGGTTGCTCGGCCTATCCAGGTTTGAAGAAATCCAGAAACAGCCGGGGATCATTCTGATTCAAATTGACGGATTATCTTATGATCATTTTCATCACGCCCTTAAGCGGGGTTATCTCTCTTTTATAAAGCAACTAAGAAAAAACGAGGGCTATCGGGATTGGCATCATTATTCCGGCTTACCCTCTTCTACCCCGGCCATTCAAGCAGAACTTTTTTATGGCGTAAAGCAAGTCGTGCCCGCTTTTAAATTCCGGGATCATGAAAGTGGGGAGATTTTTACATTTTATGAATTCCATACGGCATGCGCGACTGAAGAGAGGCTCGGTAAGGTAGGCGCAGGGCTGCTTACCGGAGGAAGTTCTTACTGCAATATTTTTTCGGGTGGCGCAAAAGAAAATACCCATTTTTGTGTGGCGTCGAGCGGCTGGAATGCTTTCTTCAAAGCGCTAAATCCGTATTCTTTGATCGTCCTTTTCATTTTTAATCTTACCAGCATTTTTAGAACAATTTATTATTGGGTCATTGAATTTATATTAGCTGCTTTTGATTCTATCCGGGGAACCATGATGGGTTATGGCCTCCGGGAGGAATTCCTGTTTATTTTATCGCGGTTAATCGTGACCGTCGGTTTAAGAGAGCTGGCGGCTTTGGGCGTTAAATTAGATATTGCCCGGGGGCTTCCGATTATCCACGCTAACTTTTTTGGCTATGATGACCAAGCCCATCGCCGCGGCCCGTCATCGCGATTCGCCTATTGGTCACTTCCGGGGATTGATGGGTGCATCAAACGTATCTGGATCGCGGCGCAAAATTCCATGACTCGCGAGTATACAGTATGGATTTATTCCGATCATGGGCAGGAAGAGGTGGTTCCCTACGCTGTTGAAAACGGCAGGAAAATTGAAGATGCCGTCGCCGATATTTTTCATGGGTTCTTTCCGGAGGAAGAATTTCTGGTGCAGGATGAATCAAAGGGGAAAAAGCATGTGGGGTGCCGCGAGGTAAAGTCTTTTTTTGAAAAAGCTCAAATTTCAACAGTCCGGGCGCAATGTTCTAATCAGAAAATAATTGTGACGGCTCAGGGGCCGCTTGGATTTATTTATCCCCATAGGACTCTAGATGAAATGGAACAGGAGAAGATAGCCCGCGCCCTGGTTGGGCAAGCCCGCGTTCCTCTTGTCATCACTCGAACGAATGAAAACAAAATACATGCCTTTACGCAGGAAGGGAAATTTGTACTGCCGGAAGAAGCCGGGCGGGTTCTGGGAGAGAAGCACCCGTATCTGGAGGCGGTGGGGGAAGAGCTCAAAAGCCTTGGACATCATCAAGATGCCGGCGCATTCATCCTATCGGGGTGGAAGAAAAATCAGACGTCGGTCAGTTTCCCGATGGAATATGGTTCCCATGCGGGACCGGGGCCTCAAGAGACGGACGGCTTTTGCCTTCTGCCCGCCGATATTCGTGTTCCAATGTCGGGGCAGACCTATGTCCGGCCGCTTGGCTTGCGGGAAGCCGCCATTGATTTTTTGGCGGCAAAGGAAATTATATTTTACGGCCGCAATTCCCAACGGATTTTACGACACACTTTGCGTATCATGACCTATAACGTCCATAGTTGCATCGGCATGGATGGAAAACTTTCGCCGGAGAGAATTGCGCGGGTGATCGCGCGCCACGATCCTGATGTGGTCGCACTGCAGGAGTTGGATGTGGGAAGATTAAGAACAAAAGGCGAAGATCAAGCCCAGGCAATCGCGAAACTTCTGGATATGAATCATCATTTTCATCCTGTGCGCATGATTGAAGATGAAATGTATGGCAATGCGATCCTTAGCCGCTATCCCATGGAAATCATCCGTGCGGCGGCTTTACCTCGTTTGTGGAGTCATTCCTATTTCGAGCCGCGCGGCGCATTGCGGGTAGAAATTAAATATGAGGATCTGCCCGTTCAGCTCATCAATACCCATTTAAGTTTCTGGGCGCCGGAACAGAGAAAGCAGGCTGAAGCCCTTTGCGGCCCTGAATGGTTAGGAGCTAAGGATTACGATGGACCGCTTATCCTTTGCGGTGATTTCAATGCCATGCCTCAATCGTCAGCTTGCCGGTCAATCCGTCAAAGGCTGGAAGATGCCCAATTGAAAATCGATAAACATAAACCCCTCAACACTTGGTCTGGTCATTTCCCTATGGGCCGGATCGATCACATCTTTGTGAGTTCGGGCATTGAAATCCTTAAGGTTGAGGTTCCGTCTACCCGTCTCGAGAAACTCGCCTCGGACCATTTGCCTCTTATTACTGAAATAAGGATTTCCAGTGCCGGCGCTCTCAAAATTCCCATTTTTCTCCAATAATGCTGGCCGTATAATAAGCGTATCTTACAGAAAAATCGAAAGACCCCGGATTGTGACAACCATCACATTTCTTTTTGCGCTCTCTATGTAGTCTATAGTCAAGACAACAGAGGAGGTGCAAAATGATCCCACGCAAAATAGCGAAATTCCTCAAGAGGCATAAGGTCTATTATCAGATTCAAGCTCATCCAGAAACATATTCTGCGTGTGCTACGGCAGAGGCGGAGCACACTCCTGGTGGAAAACTGGTCAAAGCAGTGATGGTTAAAGCCGATGGTAAAGATGTTATGGCAGTGCTTCCGTCGAACCGGACGGTGGATCTATTCAAATTAAGTACAGTTCTGAAGACTAATGACGTTAGAATCGCAACGGAACAGGAATTTAAAGACCTGTTTCCCGATTGCGAAGTCGGGGCCATGCCGCCTTTTGGCCATATTTACGGCGTTCCTTCCTACGCGGACGAGAGTCTTTGGGATGAAGATGAGCTTTTTTTTAATGCGGGAAACCACAAAGAGACGGTAAGTATTTCGACACCCGCATATTTCCATGTGGCAAAAGCCGTAAAAGGGGATTTTTCAGTGCTTGGGAAAAAAATAGCAGCCTAATAAAGAACCGCAAATCGAAAGGAGATGCACCATGCAAGAACAATACAATGCTATCGGAGAAACAGCAGGAAAAATCTATCAAATGCTTGAGAAGAAGGGCAGCTTAACTGTTGAGGCTCTGCAAAAAGAAGTCCAAGTTGCAGACGCGGCTCTTGTGAATCAAACATTAGGCTGGCTTGCCCGTGAAGACAAGGTTGATTTTAAGAAAAGCGGAAAGAATCAGGTTGTTTCCCTTCTCGGTGCTGCACAACCGGCTTGAAGTAAGAAAGGAGGTCAGAATTTTATGAAAAATGAAAAAGCGAAATTTTGTCCCGCAATGTGGCTTTCGGGATTTTTCGGACTAGGCGCCGTGATCCATCTGGTGCGATCTGTTTTTGGATTCGGTCTTGTAGTTGCAGGCAGGGACATTCCGGTCGGCACAAGCGTTGTGCTCGCCCTGGTTTTAGGATTGCTTTCCGTGGGGCTGTTTGTCGTGAGCCTGAAAAGGCCCTGCGATCAAAAGAAGACTTGTTGCGAACATTAAGGATGAAGAGCCCGGGCTGGAGTTCGTCAGCGCTCGGGCTCTTGGGGCACAATTTTAATGTTCTGTGAAAGTTAAAGGAGAGAACGGCATGGAAAACATGAAACATTGTCACGCTAAGAAACTAAGCTGGATTGCATATGCAATTGGCGCTGTCGGAGTCGGCTATTTTCTCTGGGTCCATCAAGCGCACGTTCTTCAATATGTTCCTTATTTGTTTTTGCTGCTATGTCCGTTAATGCATCTTTTTGGCGGTCATGGGGAACATGGAAGGCACGAACATGAAAAGGGGTGAGTCATGGACACGCATCCGGTTGAATATGCCTACGGATTGTGGGGGTTAGTAGCTATCAATGTCGGGTTGTTTGCCGGATTTCTGCTTTCCTTTGCCAAGCCTTCGACGAAGATTGAATGGAGAAATTTTGGGTTTTTTACTTCATTTGTAATTGCGCTTTTTGTCGAAATGTACGGCTTCCCTTTAACGATTTATCTTTTAACGTCATGGCTGGGGAATCAATATCCAGCCGCGAATCCTTTTTCGCATGAGAGCGGGCATTTACTCGGCCTGTTTTTTGGGATTCAAACCGGACATGGAACCGTCTTTCATTTATTGAGCAATCTTTTGATTTTTGGCGGTGCCATCATCATTGTTCAAGGATGGAATGCAATTCACAAAGGGGGCAGTAGTTTGGTTGCAAGCGGCCCGTACCAATATGTGCGGCATCCACAATACATCGGATTTATTGCCATTATCACAGGCTTTCTCATTCAGTGGCCTACGGTGATAACCCTTTTAATGGCCCCAGTTTTGATTGTAAGATATATTTTGTTAGCCAAAAAGGAAGAGGGTTTCATGCTGAAGCAGTTTCCGCGGGAATACCGCGTTTACATGGAAAAAGTCCCGGCGTGGTTTCCGAAGTTTTCTTTAACCAAGGTTGAAAAGTAACAAAACGAATCATTTGAACAGGAGAAGCATGGTGAAGATTCGGGCGATGTCGCAGCCGCCTCCGAGGATCACCAAAAGCATCATTGAAAATTTGGAAGAGTGAAAATGAACGAATGTTGCCAGCATAAAAATAAATCTCGCGAAGAGATCCCCCATCAAAACGAGATCACCTACACCTGCCCGATGCACCCTGAGATTATCCGCCATGCCCCGGGGAATTGCCCGAAATGCGGCATGACGCTCGAACCTCAAGAGCCGGAAGGCGCAGAGGAAAAAAATCCAGAGTTGGCGGATATGTCACGTCGCTTCTGGATTTCACTCCTTTTATCTTTGCCATTAGCGGGATTTGTAATGGAAGAAATGTTCCCGGCTTCTCAGGCGATAACTCACTCGTCCTGGTTTCGTTGGGTACAACTTGCTTTGGCAACTCCTGTTGTCCTTTGGGGCGGATGGCCCTTTTTTGAACGTGCTTGGCAATCTGTCGTCCATCGCAGCCCGAATATGTTTACCCTCATTGCTATGGGAACAG
>JAHFFM010000131.1 GCA_023247935.1 Candidatus Omnitrophota bacterium
TTGTCCGCATACATCCTGGCTCGATTCGAATCTCTCATTTCAGTCAAAGCGGCCGTGTACGCTCCTTTATAGAAATGTTCTTGAAATTTTTCCCGGTCATCAAAAGGCAGATCCTCCCACCCCAATCCTTCGCTGGTGATATAAACGGGCCTGTTGCCCTTGAAAATGACTTGAATCGGAACGGGCTTTCCCGATCGATAGGCTGGAAATAGGTTATCATGAATGATCCGTCGGGTTTTGTCCTGCAAAACAAGCGTATACTGCCAGTAATTTCCAAGCGCGGTTCCAATCTCTGAATGGATATCCCCAAAACCTACCGGCGCTGGCGCGGGCTTGGCGGACAAAGGAACGTAGATTTCAATCCCAAGCTCCCGGGCCCAAGAACCGATAAGCGAATCCTCCGGAATCAGTGAAGATTCTTTGTGCTGGGGTGGTGCGGCTATCTCACCTTTCAAAAAAGACAAAATCAACTTCTTATCTTCTTTGGAAAGTTGGCTTTTTTGTAAAATCACAGATGCTTGATCCCCCAATAACGCGTCTTGCGGATTAAGTTTTAAGAGGCTCTGTCTCTGATTCTTAGAAATGCGTGCTAAATAAGAGGCTTTGATTTTCCCGGTTAAATGCCTTCCGACATTACGATCAATAAACACATTTAATTCCGAAAGAGACGCCAGCCGGGCGGCGGAATTTCCATACTCAAAATTTTCAGAAATAAAATTAGCATAAACCCGATCAATCAAAAGAGGGTCTCCCTTTTTACTTATCATTAAATTAAAATTTGGGTGTTGATGGTCAATATCTTGATCCAAAATAAGCTGATAGATCTTTCTTGCTTCGGATTCAATTTTTTCTAAATCAAAACCAGGGTGCAGGTCGGAGAACCATTCATCGCTTCTCTTGTACCCAAGATCCCGTAAGTCCAGCTCAAAATAAACTCGATAGTGACTTTGATTCGGAGAACCATTTTCTTTCGCCAAAAATAACGGAACAATATGTTTTCTAAAAACCTCGTTCTCGGATCTCATTTGGATCAGTTTCTGAATCAATCGAGAAGGAGTCCAATCGGACAATTTTTTTTCGATAATCTTGAGCCCCGTTTCTTTGTGACGGAAAACTCTCATCAACCTTTTTCTTCCGGACATCGTGGGCTCAGTCTCAAAACGATCTTCCGTCAGTCCTTCCTGGCTTAATTGCCTCTGTATCAATTGAACCTGATTTTCGTCCCATTCTGTCGCCAGCCGGGCACCTGCCATAGTTTTTTTTGGCTGATTAGCCCAGTAGCGATCCACCCCAAACAATCGAAAAAACTGTCCCGCCCGAGGTCTCATCATTGGGTTGGGGGCAGAATACTCATCCATCGTAAGATTGGCGGAGGCTTGAATTTTATTTAGGGTGTGATTACCCAAAATAGGCTGACCCAAAAGAATCTCCTCATACCTCTTGATATTCGTCTCATGAGTAATCTGAGGAACAATGGAGATGTAGGAGATGTGGTTCTTCTTGAGGAGGTATTTAAGATTGGTGGTGTGATAACCGCCGGTGATGAGGATGGATATCTGATGGTGATCCCCGATAAAAACATTCGGGGATGACAGGGTGGACTGCATATTCTTTAAGAATTCTTTGTCTCTTTCATAGGTAAGCTCATAGAACCTCTTACAGAGAGTGGCCATGTCGTTAAAGTCTTCTTTTAAGAAGATGGCTTTCTCGTAGTGGTCTTTTATGTCCATGAGCTTTTTGTTTAGGAAACCAGATAATGTTTTAAGGTCGGTGAGGGGCTCGTGTTTAAACTCTTCGTATTCTTCAGGGGTTAGGGATAGGTGGAATAGTTTCTTGTAGAAAGACAGTATTTTGATGGAAGAAATGAGTTTTGTTTCGTCGTTATTTGTGGTGAGACTACTGAAGATTCTGTCCTCTAGCCTCTTTGTTTCCTGAAGAATTTCTTTGAGATTGAGATCCTTTGATTTTTCCAGGTAGTCGAAGTATTGGGAGAGCTCAGGATAGTTGTTTTGCCCCTTAAGTTTTTCTTTCAAAAACAGAAAGAAACCTTTTTGCGAGTCTTTCATGGATAGTTTGGATGCTTCGAGACCTGTGAGTTCTGTTTGGTCTTCGGGGGACAAGGATTGAATCGCCTTTCCCTGTTCTTCGTTGGCTTTCTTAAAATCAATTTTGGATTCTATGACTTTTAATTCTTTTAGTTTCTCGAGGTTTTGAAAGTCTTTTAGGTTGATGTTGAGGGTGTTGGCTTGTAAGAGAAGAGTGTCGGTGTAGTCGCTGAAGGCTGTCTCCTCCTTTTGGGCTTTAGTGTATTTCTCAAGGTAAGTCTGAAGAAGGGGGTTTAGAAGCTTTGGCTTGAGGACATGGATGGTGGCCTCTATCTCTTGGAGGTATTGTTCGAATCTGTCTCTTTTTTTAACGGTTTGTTTGTAGACTTTAAGGGCTTCAAAGTAAAGGGCGGGGTCTTCGACCCCTTCTATTTTGAAATCGTGCTTAGAGGTGAGGTCTAGATACTCAATCCCGTGAAGGAGGCCTTTTTGCAGGTATTCTTTGGCGATTTGTTGTCTTTTGAATAGAGAGGCTTTATCTCTTAGAAAGGTGAGGTTGACGTTGCCCTTAGCAGCCTCTGTAAAGACTAGATTTGAGACCTGGTTTTGAAATAATAAATCAAACAATTTGGCTTCGTTGGACTGGCAGGATGAATTCGTATGGGCGTCTTGAACAAGAACCACTACCCTTTGGGTGCCAGAGGGGTCTGACCCCTCTGGCACCTGATAAGCATCTTCTATGGTTGCTACCGATTCAGGAATGGCAGGTAATAGTTTTGTAGCCCAAGTCTTTGAATCTTTAGCCTCTGCCCCCCCCAATACGATTATTTTGAGATCGGGATTGGCGGATGAGATATCCTGTAATAGGAACGAAAACAACAAAAGAAGCGAGATGCCTCTAATGGTCTTTTTCCTGGTTTGCTTCGTTGTTTTTAAAACCTGACATGAAGGAAAAATAAGAAAGCTCTCCCTTTGTTTTGCCGTGATTAATGGGTTTAAAACAGATGGAGAAAGTTTACTTTATAGAGACAAATATAACAATAGTTCTCTGGAAGATTTTCGGGAAAAAGAGGAAAAATACCAATTAAACAATAGTGTTTAAAAATTAGTTTATTTGAGTTTTAATTAACTTAAACACAATCGGCCCATAGGCCGGCCGGACAGGAACAGAGGAGAAAATAATCACTTTTTTCTTTTGTATATCCTGACGGCATGGTTGTCGGTCCAGTCGGCTGTCTTGTCCCAATTTCCAAAAGCGGCGACCCCTTCAAAATGCGCGGACAAATAGGCGCCCAACAGGGGGTAATGCCGCTCTCCGAACATTCCAAACTCCCCCTCGGACGCGTTCCTGTTGGAAAGAAGGACATGGTTTATTTTTTCTCTTTCCAGGTCCTCGATCATTTGGATTTCCCGCTCCTTGGGCGTGGGAAAAGATTCAAAAAAACAGGTTTCGAAAACAGGGCTTTTTCTGCCCAAAAGATAGTAATAGAGCGGCTCATAGGGCACGGCGAGAAACTTTTCGTTTTCCGCCAGATGGCTGTTCAGATAATCAACGGCATTTTGAACCGTACCGATCCAATCCATGGAATTGCAAACATACAGGGACGCCTTTTCATGGTCCAAATAAAAAAACGGTGCAAACTCCACCGCCCGTTTCTTCAAAATGTATTCTTTTTGTATGGCAAGAGCCGCCGTCAGGCATAAAAACAGCAGGATAACCGCTCTCAGATAAACCGGCATTTTCTTTAAAATAAGGCCGCCCGCGAAAAAACCCAGAAGGCACAGGGCCGGTGTCGCCCAAAAAATCCTGTAGTTGATGGGGCTTAAGAGAAACTCATGCAAACTAAAAAGAGAAAAAAAACTCACGGCGGTGAAAGCGAGCACGGCCTCCTTTTTGGAAAGGGAAACGTTTTCTTTGGCGCGAAGCCAATACGAAATAAATGCGGCCGTCCAAACGATGAACATCCCGGCTACCGCAGGTACCCAACCCTCAGAGAAACTGAGATCATGATAACTGCGGGTAAATGAGCCGTAAAAATTTTCCCTGATGTACATGAAAAGTGTCGCCAGGCGCACCACAAGCGCCGGCATATCAAAATTCTTTTGTTCCGAAAGAATGGGAGAACACAGGCGAAGTGAATAGGAAGAAATGCCTTGAAACATCAACGCATATCCGGTAGCGGCGGCGGCTGAGACCAAAACAAACGGCCACAGATTCAAAATTCTTTTAAGAAGCGATCCTTGGCTACGAATGGTATCGATGATAAAAACAGAAGCGGCGGCGGCGACAAGCGTCGACAAGCCGATGTTGTATTTGACAAAAAAAGCCGTCAAAATCCCGGACAAGGACAGGTAAACCCATTTTTTTTCGGGATTCCGGATATATTTCAAAATAAAATAAAGGGCAAGCAGGATCCCGAAAATGCCGATCAGGTGATTGGAGGTATGGACAAAATTGGGGTTGAACGACCAGAACCAAACGGCTCCCAAAAAAGCGAAGGGCAGATCGAAAAACAGCGCCAGGCAGGAATAAAACAAAAACCCGGAGAAAATTTTTAAAACGATTCCACCCAGGAGGACGCTGGGGATCGCATCACCGAATAATTTTAAAAAAAGCGCGTAATAATAGGGGGCTATCGGCCCATAATTCCAAAAATAGTCCTGGTAAGGCGCCTCCCCCAGCGCCGTTCTCTGAAACGCATATAAATCCCGTCCCCAGTCTCCCTGGGGAAGCTGATGCATGAAATCGCGGGTGGGCCAGAAGATGACAGAGGCGGAAAGGGCGGCGAGAATTAAAAACGCGGCATGCACGCAGCCGCGCGTCAATTTGGTCAAATTATCTCCCGGTGTAGCTGGTTGTTTCCAAATGAGCCGCGATTTCCGAAAGAAACACCGCGCTGAATTCCTCCAACTTTTTCTCTCCGACGCCGCTGATGCGGGCAAATTCTTTTTCATCCGTCGGCAGATCCCGCGCCATCTGGCGCAGGGAAACGTCGGAAAATACGATATAAGCCGGCACATTGCGCGCGTCCGCCAGTTTTTTGCGCAGGCGGCGCAGGCGCTCGAATAAGTTTTCATCACAGATAATTTCCCAGGCGCGCTGGGCACGTGACGTCGAAGGCGCGGAAAATGCGGGTGAAGACGGAGGAGGCGCTATTCTTTCGGTGAGTAAAACCGTTTTATTTTCATTCATGACAAGGCGCCCCTCGGCAGTCAGTTCCAAAACCCCAAATTTTTCGG
Organism: Candidatus Omnitrophota bacterium; assembly: GCA_023247935.1. Classification (GTDB taxonomy): domain Bacteria; phylum Omnitrophota; class Gorgyraeia; order 2-02-FULL-51-18; family 2-02-FULL-51-18; genus JAHFFM01. The sequence goes on from JAHFFM010000131.1 coordinate 5,286, forward strand.
CCACTTGTTTTAAAAGCCCGAGCCTCACAAGCTCGCGGCCTATGACTGACCACTCCTGGCGGCTTTTATCTTTGCCGATGCCATAGGTAGAAAGCTCGTCATGGCGCCAGCGGCGGATTTTTTCAGTGCCGGCGCCCGTCAAAACTTCAACCAAATGAGTCATCCCGACGCTAAAACCGCTTTTTTCATTCACGCGATAAACGCAGGAAAGAAATTTCTGCGCAAGCGTTGTGCCGTCAAAAGTCCCCCGCGGTGAGATACAATTGTCGCAGGAAGCGCAATGATCCACCCCCAACTCTTCTCCAAAATACCGCAAAAGCTCAGCACGCCGGCAACCGGCATTTTCCGCGTAGTGCACAATCTGCCGCAATTGCTCGCGCGCGATTTCCTGCTCTTTGGGATCGGATTTTTCTTCGATGAATTGAGCGTAC
>JAHFFM010000132.1 GCA_023247935.1 Candidatus Omnitrophota bacterium
AGACTATTCCCTGTGTCCGGGCTGCGGTCTTTTTTTTATGATGATTTGCCGTGGTGGCTGCAATGTTTTGATTTGCTTTGGCATTTGACGCTCCCAATTTTGATTCTTAGTTTGGCGGGGGTGGCCGCGTTTTCGCGTTATGTGAAAAGCTCCATGGAAGAAGTGCTGCAAAAAGATTTTATCCGTTCGGCGCGTGCTCGAGGCTTATCCGAATATGAAGTCATTTACGGGCATGCGCTCAAAAACGCACTCTTGCCCGTGATTACTTTGCTGGGGCTTTCTATTCCCGGCCTTTTGGGCGGAAGCGTTGTCTTAGAATCTGTTTTTTCCATTCCGGGGATGGGGCGGCTTTTTTATGGCTCCGTGCTTTCGAGAGATTATCCGGTGATTATGGGGATTTTGGTGCTGGGCGCTGTTTTGACGCTTTTGGGCAATGCGCTTGCGGATTTTGCTTATGCGATGGCTGACCCGAGAATACGCGTTCCTGGGAAGGCGTCATGAAATTCGCCAGGATTTGGCTGGGAGCCTGGGTGATTTTGGCGTTTGTTTCACCCTTTCTTTTTAGAGCGTATGCGGTTGAAACGCATGTGGACGTGGCTTTGACAGGACCTTCTTTGGCGCATTTATGCGGCACGGATTCTTTGGGCCGGGATTTATTTTTTCGGATTCTCCTGGGAAGTTCGGTGTCGCTGGGGGTGAGCGCGGGCGCTGTGCTTTTGACGCTTTTTTTGGGCGCTTGGCTTGGAGCCATTGCGGGTTATTTTGGCGGAGTCCGGGAAAAGTTTATTCTCGGGATGATTGATTTGTTTTTATGTTTTCCCGCGTTTTTTTTGATTTTGGCTGTGATTGCCGTGCTGGGTTCCAGTGTTTGGAATCTTGTTTGGGTGTTGGCCGTGACAAGCTGGATGGGAGTGGCGCGATTGGTTCGGGCTGAAGTGCTGAGTTTGAAAGAAAGGGAATTTATTTGGGCGGCAAAAGCGCTTGGAGCGGGTTCGTTCCGAATTATTTCCAAGCATTTGATTCCCAATTCGATGGCGCCGCTGCGAGTGGCGGCGGTGCTGGCGCTTTCAAGCGCGATTTTGACGGAAGCGGGTTTGAGTTTTTTGGGAATCGGGGTTCAGCCTCCGACGCCGAGCTGGGGAAATTTACTCATGGAAGGAAAGTCGACGCTGGGAGCCGCGTGGTGGGTGATGTTTTTCCCGGGTACGGCGGTTTTTTTGACCGTATTTTCTTTGAACACGCTTGGGGAATCTTTTAACCGTGGCAAATGAGCTGATTTTGAAAGTTGAAAATTTAACGATTTCTTACCCCGCGGGTGATTCGCATAAAACCGTGGTGAACGAGGTGTCCTTTGAAATTCCAAAAGGCGGCTGGGTTTGTCTGGTGGGTGAATCCGGTTCCGGTAAAACGCAAACGGCATTGGCGTTAACCCGGCTTTTGAATGGCGCGCAAGTTTCGGGCTCGGTTTTATGGTATGACGAAGCGCCTGAGCCGCATAATATTTTGAGATTTTCTCCGGACGCGCTGCGTGAGCTCAGGGGCTCATCCGTTTCTTATATTTTTCAAAATCCAAGCGCATCGCTGAATCCCGTGATGAAAATTGGGGAGCAAATGCTCGAAACGTATTTGGCGCATTTCAACAGCAGTTTGCATGAAGCGGAAAAAGCGTCGCTGGTCAGTCTCGCGGAAGCGCATTTGCCGGAACCCAAAAAAGTTTTCAACCAATACCCGCATCAATTATCCGGCGGAATGAAGCAGCGGGTGATGATTGCCATGGCCTTGATGACCGGCCCCAAACTTTTGATTGCGGATGAACCCACAAGTTCCCTGGACGTCACGATTGAAAAAGGAATCATTGATTCGTTGACGGACATTCGTAATGAATGGAAGCTGAGCTATCTGTTGATTACACATCATATTGGCCTGGCACTGCGCACGGCGGACCGGATTTATGTGATGAAAGACGGGCGAATCCTTGAGCGAATGGACCGCTCTAAAGAAGGCTTTTCTCCAAAAGAAAATTACACCCAAAAACTTTTAAATGCCGGACTTGAAAAAGTGAAGCCCAAAACCATGTTGGAGGTTTAGCGAAGTGGCCGTGCTGGATGTAAAAGATTTGAGAAAAAGTTTTGACGGACGGTATTACGTTCTTAAAGACGTGTCATTTTCTATTTTAAAAGGGGAAGTGGTCGGGGTTGTGGGCGAATCCGGTTCCGGGAAATCCACGCTTTTAAAAATTTTAATGGGACTTTTGAAACCGGATTCAGGCTTGATTGAATTCCAGGAAAAAAACCGGCAAATTATTTTCCAGGACCCTGCGGGATCCTTTGATCCGCTCCTGACAATCGGTGCGTCTTTGACGGAAGCGCTGATTTTAAACGGCCAAAAAAACAAGGCGCTCATAAGGCAAATTATTTTGAGTTTGCTTGAATCCGTGGAGCTTGCGCCTGACTTGGCCGACCGTTTCCCTCATCAGATTTCAGGGGGTCAGTGCCAAAGAGCGGCTATCGCTCGTGCTTTGAGCCGTCAACCGGGCCTTTTATTTTGCGATGAACCGGTTTCTTCGCTCGACTCCTTGTCCCAGGCTAAAATTTTAAATCTTTTCTTAAAACTCCAAAAAGAAAAGCAAATCAGCCTTCTTTTTGCTTCCCATGACCTGCGCGCGGTGCGGCATCTTTGCGACCGGGTTTTGGTGTTAAAAGAAGGTCAGATTCGCGAGTCCGGTCCCACGTCCCAAGTCTTTGAAAATCCTCAGGATTCGTACACCCGGGAGCTGATTTCGGCCGCCGGGATTGCGTAATCCCTGTCTTAAGCGTTTTCTTGCAAGGTTTATTCCGAAGCTCTATAATATCTTTCTCCTATGAAAAAACTCCTTACTTTTCTCATGGCAGGCGGCAAGGGTGAGAGGCTCCATCCTTTAACAAAGGATAGGACGAAGCCTGCCGTGCCGTTTGGCGGCATTTACCGCATTGTGGATTTCACGCTTTCCAATTGCATTAATTCAGGTGTGCGCAATATTTACGTTCTTGTTCAGTATAAATCCATGTCTTTAGCGCGCCACATCCGCATGGGCTGGAACGTGCTTAATTCCGAAGTCGGCGAATTTATCGACGTTTTGCCGGCGCAGCAGCGTATTGATGAGCATTGGTATCAGGGCACTGCGGATGCGATTTACCAAAACCTTTATTCCATTCACAGCGAAAATCCGGACCAGGTTTTGATTTTGGCGGGTGATCATATTTACAAAATGAATTATAAATTGATGCTCGATTTTCATCGCGAGAACAAAGCGAATCTGACGATCGGCGTGGTGCCGGTGCCCATTGAAGAAGCGAAAGATCTGGGCGTGATTCAAGTGGACAACCAAAACACCGTTGTGGGATTTATTGAAAAACCGCGGAATCCTCAATGTGTTCCCGGCCGCCCGAACATGGCGTACGGCTCCATGGGAATTTATATTTTTGACCGGGAGACATTGGAAGAAGAATTGACGGAAGACGCCAAAAAAGACACGGCGCATGATTTCGGAAAAAACATTATTCCCCAAATTATCGAAAAAGGAAAAAGCAAGGTCAAGGCGTACCAATTCGTGGACATGAATCAAAAGGACGCGCATTATTGGCGCGACGTCGGTACTTTGGATGCGTATTACGAAGCCAATATTGATTTGATCCAGGTGACCCCGCATTTCAATGTGTATGACCGCGAATGGCCTATTCGTACGTATCAGCTTCAGTATCCGCCGGCCAAATTTGTGTTTAATCAGGAAACCAGCGGACGGCGCGGGATTGCCGTGGATTCTCTGGTCGCGGACGGCTGCATTATTTCGGGCGGCGTCGTGGAGCGTTCGATTTTATCGCCGAATGTGCGTGTGAACAGCTATGCGGAAGTGCAGGATTCGCTTTTATTGGAAGGCGTTGACGTGGGCCGCTACGCGAAAGTCAAAAACGCGATTATCGACAAACATGCAAAAATTATGCCGAACGCGGTGATTGGATTTGATAAAGAATTGGATAAAAAAAGATTTACGATTACCCCTAAAGGAATTGTGGTGGTCGAAAAAGGGGCGATTGTAGAAGCGGTTTGAGTATGACAGGTTCCGGACAGAATACCCTCAAGATTGGTTCTCATGAATTAAAATCCCGGCTCATCGTCGGCACGGGAAAATACGCCACGGCCGAACTCATGGTCAAAGCGCTTGAAGCTTCGGGTGCGGAGATGGTGACCGTTGCGGTGCGCCGTGTGAATTTGGATCGCACCAAAGAGTCTTTGTTGGACCACATTGACCCCAAAAAATATATTTTATTGCCCAACACCGCGGGATGCTACACCAAAGAAGACGCGGTGCGTGTGGCCCGTCTTGGACGCGCGGCCGGACTTTCCAATCTCGTAAAACTGGAAGTGATTGGCGATGAAATCAGTTTGATGCCGGACACGGAAGCGCTTTTGGCGGCAACGAAAGAATTGGTTAAGGAAGGCTTTGTGGTGATGCCTTATACCAACGACGACCCCATCATGGCTAAAAAATTGGAAGACGCGGGCGCGGCTTGCGTGATGCCTTTGGCGGCGCCCATTGGTTCGGGCCAGGGAATTTTAAACAAATTAAACCTGCAATTAATTTTAGAAAAGATTAAAGTTCCGGTGATTGTGGACGCGGGCGTCGGGACAGCTTCTGATGCCGCGGTCGCCATGGAGCTTGGAGCACATGGTCTCTTGATGAACACGGCGATCGCCGCGGCTAAGGAGCCTGTGAAAATGGCTGAGGCTATGAAGCTTGCGGTGAAAGCGGGGCGCTTGGCTTATGAAGCAGGAAGAATGGAAAAGAAAATGCATGCCAACGCATCCAGTCCCAAAGCCGGGCTTGTTCCTGTGATTGAATAAACGATCACCGTGTCATTGCGAGGAGCGCAGCGACGAAGTAATCTCTGCGATCGGTCTTGGTTTTGTCCATGTTGACGAAAACCTATTATCTTTATATGATGTCGAATTTTACAAATTCAGTTATTTATACGGGAGTTACAAATAATCTTGAGCGGCGCGTCTACGAGCATAAAAATAAAATGATCAAGGGGTTTACCGAGCGCTACAACGTTAATAAGCTCGTCTATTACGAAGCATGTCAAGATATAGCCTCGGCAATCGCTCGCGAGAAGCAGGTTAAAGCTGGATCCCGGAGAAAGAAAGAAGATTTAATTAATTCAATTAACCCTGAGTGGAGAGAGCTGCAGATCTCATAGATTGCTTCGCTTCGCTCGCAATGACACCTTTGAGGAGGCCATGAAAAAATCTAAAACAAATCGAAATTACAATATCGCGGTCATAGGCGGGGACGGCACCGGGCCGGAAGTGACTCTGGAAGCCGTGAAAGTATTAAATGCCGCGTCCAGAAAACATGGTTTTAAATTAAATCTCACCGAATTTGATTACGGCGGCGCGCGCTATCTTAAAACCGGAAAAGTGATTTCCGACAAAGAAGTCGCGGCGCTTGGAAAGTTCGACGCGATCTTACTCGGCGCGGTCGGGCATCCTGACGTGAAACCGGGCATTCTCGAAAAAGGCCTGCTTCTCAAAATCCGTTTTGACCTCGAGCAGTACATTAATTTACGCCCCGTGAAGCTTTATCCCGGCGTGTGGACGCCGCTGCGCGACAAAGGGCCGGAGCACATTGATTTCGTGGTGGTTCGCGAAAACAACGAAGGTTTGTATGTT
>JAHFFM010000012.1 GCA_023247935.1 Candidatus Omnitrophota bacterium
AATGTTGTCAAATCTGAAAAAGTCTTATTCGTCAGCGTCTGCGTATCCGTGTCTCCGACAACAGCTCCTGTGGGAGGAGTTTTGCCTGCCCAAGTGGTCAGATCCGGATCATAGGCCTGAACGTCTGATCCAATTTCAAGTCCAAGATTATCCCGTGCGGTGATTTCATCGGAGGCTCCGGTACCGCCATCGGCAACAGCTACGTCTGTGCCGCTTGAAATATAAAGGGTTCCTGTGGTCGCCGGAATAGTAACCGTGAAGTCGGATGTGCCGCCATAAGCGGTGGTCAAAGTGATTTCACCGGCATTGTCGGCTCCGGTGCCTTCGAATTGGAGGACGTTTCCGGCGCTACCGTCAAACGCAGGGCCGCTCGTAACATCACCAACGGCGGTGATGTCGCCTGCCGAGGCAGACGATACCCAATTCGTTCCATCCGATGTCAACACGTTGCCGGAGGTGCTGGCGGTTGCAGGGAACGTGGCTGTGGTCCATGTCGGAGCTCCGGCACCGGCAGACCTGAGCAATTGACCGGCAGAACCAACCGCTGACAATTCAAAGCTGTCTGCGTCCGAATAAACCATGGCGCCATTCGAAGCAGTGATGGATTTGTTAGTGCCGCCGTCGGCGAGGGTAACATCGGTCCCGCCCGGATTGTAATAATCTGTACCAGCAGCGGCGATGGAAAGAACGCCCGTAGTCGTAGTATTTTTCAAAAGACCCGTTGCCAAAGAACCTAATGCCTGCTCATTGGTCAATGTTCCATTGGCCGTTTGCGTGATGTAAGTTGCATCCGAGGGGGCAGGAGCCGTAGAACTGACTAAATCCACATAGGCGCCATTATGTTCAGACACTTTAAATTTGTTGGCAGTCGCGTCAAAATAAATACGTCCTCTATCCGTCCCGGAAGTAGTGGGCGCGGACATTTCCCTGAAAGTCATGGCTCCGCTCATATCCAACGCGGTGGTTGGATCATTGAGCCCAAAACCCACACGAGAATTTGTCGTGTCTACATCCAGTGCCGGCGTCGTAGAACCGTTGGGCTGAACTTGAAAAGCGGTCGTGGAATCCACGCTGGATTTAAATAAAATCGTACCATTGTCATTGAAAGAAGCAAACGATGTGCCGGCGTCCTGAATATGGAAATCACCCACGCTTTCCAAATCAAATACGATATCTCCGACATCGGCTGACTGGGAAGTGACTTTCAAGGGCCCGGCTGTGGAACCCGAGGCTGTACCCGCTTCTAAAATATATTGGGTTCCCGTACCACTCGTGGCGGCCGCGCTTTCACTAAAAGAAAAAGCTGTTTTGGCATCCGACGTCAGAGCCCAATTCCAAGCTTGCGCATGATTCCCATTTGAAATGGAATTTGCGCCTGCCGCATTCGTGATCGCGGATAACGAAGAACCGGAACCCGTGCCGCAGCCCTGATCCGTGGAATTACAAACAACTTTCCAGACCCCATTCTCATAGATATTGAATTTTCCTGAAGAATCCACAAGCAAAGCTCCGTTCACACCCGCTGGAGAAGCGCCGGAAGATTTATCGAGAACTAACAGGTCAGGCGTGGCAGATCCGCCGCCGCCATTGGCCGCGCCAACAATCACGTTCGCGGTAGCCCCTGTTCCTGCAGGTTGAAAAATAAGATTTCCGGACGCATTAGTTATCGAAGCCCCACCTCCAAGAGTAAGGCTGGTAACACCTGACGCGGTCAAAGCCGTATCCGACGCAGCAACCGTCAAAGTATTGGACGCGGAATCCAAAGTCAAACCCAATCCGCCTCCTGAGGACAAAGTCACCGCCCCGGCGCCTGTATAAGCCTGTGTCGCACCCACAGACATGCCCGCGGATCCGGTGATTTGCGAGGAAAATGTTTTTGCGCCTGCGAAAGTTTGCACACCGGTGCTGACAACACCTGAATTACTACCGGAAGCGTCGCTCACTCCAATGTCACCCGCTGCCGATAACGTAATCGGCGCCGTCGCTGAAACAGCCAGAGTTCCATCCGCATCCGGAACCGTAAGAGTTCTCACCGTATTCGTAGTCAATCCATCCACTTCAAAACGAACTTCTTTGGTCGGGTCTACAGAACCTTCCACAATAGAAGTTGTATCAACTACAGGAAGACCCGCCCCACTCGAAGCAATCGTAATTGTCCCATTTCCATTAGTGATGTTGACGCCGGAACCGGCTGTTAAATTTGCAACCACATAGGTGCCGTCTGTTTTACCGATTAAAAGTTTTCCATCATCCGGCGCGGTGGTGGTTTGTGTACCACCTTTGGCGATGGGCACCGTATTTAATCCAATGTCTCCAGCCGCTGAAAGAGTGACGGGGGTGGTTGCTGAGACGGCAACGGTACCGGTTGCATCTGGAAATGAAATTGTTTTTGCTGTCGTAAATGCCGTTTGAAAAGTTCCATCGACACCTGTAGTTCCGGTCACATCGAATTTCAATCTCTTAGTGGCGTCCACACTGTCGACGACAAAAGTACTGGCATCCACCAAGGATTTATTGGTTAACGTTTGTGTATCTGTTGTGCCGAGAACCGTTCCGGTAGGAGTCACTTTGGCAGCCCAAAGATCAAGATCTGCGTCCCAAGCTTCGACATCCGTGCCGATGGCAAGGCCGAGATTTGTTCTGGCAACAGCAGACGTAGAAGCGCCCGTACCACCATCCGCGACGGCAACATCCGTGCCGCCTGTCACATAAATCGTTCCATCCAAATCTTGCACGGTTAAAACTCTTGTCGCTCCCGTAGTCAATCCATCCACTTCAAAACGAACTTCTTTGGTCGGGTCTACAGAACCTTCCACAATAGAAGTTGTATCAACTACAGGAAGACCCGCCCCACTCGAAGCAATCGTAATTGTCCCATTTCCATTAGTGATGTTGACGCCGGAACCGGCTGTTAAATTTGCAACCACATAGGTGCCGTCTGTTTTACCGATTAAAAGTTTTCCATCATCCGGCGCGGTGGTGGTTTGTGTACCACCTTTGGCGATGGGCACCGTATTTAATCCAATGTCTCCAGCCGCTGAAAGAGTGACGGGGGTGGTTGCTGAGACGGCAACGGTACCGGTTGCATCTGGAAATGAAATTGTTTTTGCTGTCGTAAATGCCGTTTGAAAAGTTCCATCGACACCTGTAGTTCCGGTCACATCGAATTTCAATCTCTTAGTGGCGTCCACACTGTCGACGACAAAAGTACTGGCATCCACCAAGGATTTATTGGTTAACGTTTGTGTATCTGTTGTGCCGAGAACCGTTCCGGTAGGAGTCACTTTGGCAGCCCAAAGATCAAGATCTGCGTCCCAAGCTTCGACATCCGTGCCGATGGCAAGGCCGAGATTTGTTCTGGCAACAGCAGACGTAGAAGCGCCCGTACCACCATCCGCGACGGCAACATCCGTGCCGCCTGTCACATAAATCGTTCCATCCAAATCTTGCACGGTTAAAACTCTTGTCGCTCCCGTAGTCAATCCATCCACTTCCATGCGAACTTCTTTGGTGGGATCAACGGAACCTTCGACTAAAGAGGTGGTGTCGACGGCGGGGAAAGAACTTCCTCCTCCCCCGGCAACCCAAGTTAAATTTCCCGCGCCATCATTCCTCAAAAAAGTTCCCGCGGCCCCTTGAACTGATGGCCAGGAATAACTGATTCCCTTTATTTCGGCGAGGTCACCCGCAAAAATTTTTGTGATATACAAATTGTTCCAAAATTTGGTAGAAGTTCCAAGATTATGCGTTGCGTCGATGCTGGGTATGACATTAGAACCTGCCACCAATCCGCCATCAAAATAAGAAGCGCCATCCACTTCCAAAACACCGGTCACATGCAAATCATCGTTGGACGTAGCGTTACTATTCACTCCAGTACCGTCGCCAATCTGAACATTGCCTCCGGTGCCTGGCACTATAACGAGATCTTCACCATCTACCGTGGTGATGTCGACAGGCACTCCATCAAACTCAAGAGTTCCGGCGAAAGCGGGCGTAGGCTTAATATAGGATAGAGTGAACGTGAGAATTAAAATTAACGAACCTAATCGATTTGCCTTACTCATAGAAACCTTTAATGTTACTTTTTGCCGTAGGAAGGATTTTCACCTTTCCATACCTGGTTAGTATTATCCATTTAAGTTCACTATAAGTAAATATACTATAATAATCGTATTTTTTCTATGTTTGTTTTATTAAAATAATATAATTTAATATAATTGATTAAATTTGATAAGTAAATAGTGCAAAAATTTAGATTACTTTTCACCATTTAGAAGGCATTTGTCCTTTGGCTTTACCCCACTTCTCGTCCAACTCTTTATCCCAATCAATCACAATTTTAGCTTTGTCCGTCCAATAAACCCAGCCCCCATCATCCGGCAAGGTCTCCGTAGAGACCATGTTATCTACCTGATTATTGCCTGAGGCTCCCGAGATAAATTCCACTGGAATTTGTTCCAAATATGGTTTCTCTATCCCCGCGTCATTATAGGTAACCTCTGTCAATTCCATAAAATCCTTGGGATAGTGTCCCTCCTTGGCTCGAAACAGGCTTAAACGAGTTCGAAGTGTATTTAGGTTCGTTTTACTGGATGCAAGCTTAGCTTCCGCGTCAAATCCTATGAAATTAGGAATCAAAGTAGCTGCCAAAATAGCAATAATGGAAATGACGATTAGCAGTTCAAGTAGAGTGAAGCCCATTTTGGACAGTCTATTCATAGCATTAACCCTTTATCCTTTTTCATTAAATTTCTTCCGTAACCCTCAATATTTCACTCACCGAAGTGATGCCTTTGACAATCTTTTCAATGCCCGCCTGCCGAAGCGTGATCATACCGGCTTTAGATGCTTCTTCCATGATCAAAGAAGCCGGGGACTTTTTGGTAATCAAATCGCGTACTCGATCGTTAGGCACAAGCAATTCATAAATTCCACTGCGGCCCGCATAACCATAATTTTTGCATTTAGGGCAACCTGTCTCTTTATAAAAAACGATATTCTGCGTTGTTTTGTCTTCCACTCCCAATTGAACCAAAAGCTCTTTGGATGGTTTATATTCAAGCTTGCAGGTGGAACAAAGGGTGCGTATCAAACGCTGCGCCAAAATCGCAATCACCGAAGATGAAACTAAAAAAGGTTCCACACCCATATCAATCAATCTCGCAGCGGCTGAGGGCGCGTCATTGGTATGTAAAGTGGAAAGTACTAAATGACCGGTTAACGCGGCGTGAATCGCGATATCCGCCGTTTCCTTATCGCGAATTTCACCGATCATGATAATGTCCGGGTCTTGGCGGACGATAGACCTCAGTCCCAGGGCAAACGTCAGCCCCGCCTTGACATTGATTTGCGACTGTCTTACATTTGAAATTTCATATTCCACCGGGTCTTCCAGGGTAATGATATTTTTTTCCGCGGAATTTAATTCCGAAAGCGCCGAATAAAGCGCCGTAGTTTTGCCGCTTCCCGTGGGTCCGGTGACAAGAATCATCCCGTAAGGTTTTCGGATCAGTTTCCGGAATACCTCCAGGTTTTTTGGCGCGAAACCCAAGTCCTCCATTCTTAAAAGTCCGGCGGAACGGTCTAAAATACGCATCACCATGTTTTCGCCATAAATAGAAGGAAACGTGGATACGCGCAAATCCACTTCTCGCTGCGCGACATGCGCCCGAAACCGTCCATCCTGAGGCAAGCGCTTTTCGGCAATATCCATGTCCGCCATGATTTTGATTCTTGAGAGAATAGCGGCCTGCTCTTCAAAAGGAATCGGCGGCATCGTATGCAAAACGCCGTCCACGCGAAAACGGCAGACGAATTTCTTTTTTTCAGGCTCCAAATGAATGTCCGAAGCGCCCATCTCCACTGCTTTTTCCACAATCTGATTCACGCGCTCAATCACCGGCCTTAAATTGGCTTGCTGCTCCATCGTGGGAGAAGGACCCAGCAATGTCTCCGCGGGAATTAATTTTCCGCCCAATGTCGCGGACGATTTAAAAACATCGCTTTTACCCGGACTGGCTTGTTTTTCCAGCGCCTTTCGAATATCGCTGGCGCAGGCAAACACGGGCCTCACGCGCATTCTGCAAGCAGCCTGAATTTGGTCCACAACGTTCACGTCCAACGCGTTTGTCATGGCCACCGTCAACGTATTTTGAGAAATAAAAACCGGAATCAGTGTATTTTTTTCGCAAATTTCGCGGGAAACCAATTCCATCGCCTGGGTCTCAACCGGTATTTCTTTCAAATCCACAAATCCGAAACCAAGCTGCTCACTCAAAGCCCTGGCAATCTTTTCTTCCGTGAGCACACCCCGACCCACAAGGATTTCGCCAAAAAACCGGCCGGTTACACCCTGCTCGCTCAGCGCGTCCTCAAGCTGGGCTGGCGTAATCAAGCCTCTATCAATCAGAATCTGCCCTAATTTTCGTTGGTCAATGCCAGGCAAATTAAAATCTCCTAAACAGCAAGGATGAGGATTCCCCCACCCTCATCCTTTAAACACTTTCATCAAATTAAAGATCGGCAGCAGCACGGACAGCGCGATAAAAGCCACCATCAAACCCATCGACAAAAGCATGAACGGTTCCAGCAACGCCGTAAGATTTTTAATCGTATAATCAATTTCAGGCTCATAAAATTTTGAAACTTCCTCGAGCATCCTGTCAATGGAACCTGATTTTTCTCCGATGGCCACCATTTGCACAACCATTGGAGAAAAAAGACCGCTTCTCCGGAAAGGTTCCACCAAAGGGCTGCCTGAAGCGATCGCCACGCGAATATCTTGAATCGCTTTTTGAATCAAAACGTTGGAAATTGTTTTTTCAACCACGGCCAAAGCCTGCAAAATCGGAACACCGGAAGCCACCAGCGTGGAAAGAGTGCGTGTAAAACGGGACACTTGGATCTTAGTGTACAGAGGGCCAAAAATGGGCACTTTTAAAAGTATCCGGTGAAAACGCAGCTTTCCGGGACCGGACGCCGTGTAACGGCGTAAAAAAATAAACCCGCCCACCACCACGACCAAAATCAAAATCCAAAATTTTCTTAAAATGTAGCTCGCAGACAGAACAATTATGGTCGGCAAGGGCAGAGAGGCTTCGGAGGCCTTAAACACCATCACGAATTTCGGAAGCACGCCCACCAAAATAAAATTAACGATTAAAAAAGACAAACCCACCAAAACAATCGGATAAGTCATCGCCGACATGATTTTGGATTGAATTTCCATTTCCTGCGTGCCGAGCACGGCGACCCGGTCCAGCACTTCATCCATTAAGCCGCCGGTTTCACCCACGCGAACCATACTCACAAAAAGTTCCGAAAAAACCTTTGGATATTTGCCCAAAGCGTCCGACAAACTGGAACCGGCCTGCACCGATTGGCGGATATCCTCTAAAATCACTTTAAATTTTTTATTGGTGGTTTGCTCGCAAATTGTGGTTAAAGCGGGTAGAAGCGGCATGCCTGAACGGATCAATGTCGAAAGCTGCCTGGAAAAGACAATGACTTCTTGCTTTTTCAGGCCTTGAAAACTTTCTGCTAAATTACTAAATGAAGAAACAGCCGCGGAAGGAGTGCGAATTTCAAGAATGGTATAGCCAAGTTTGTCGAGATTCGAAACAACGCTGGCCTCATTGTCCATGTCGAGCACGCCCGAGATCAGCTCGCCTTGGGGATTCCGGGCTCTATAATTGAAAGCCGTCATGTTTTGTTGAAATTATTGCTATACTTTCCCCGTTTTTCCTCCAAAGCTTTCATGACCGCATCCGCTTGATCGCGCGCATTCACGAGCTCACGGTTCATTTGTTCATAAGCTTTTTGCGCTTTCTCGGCCCATGGGCTTTCGGGATAGTCAGACATCAAAGTAGAAAAAGTATTTTTTGCTTTTTTGTAATCTTTTTCATTCCGCCACTCGATCATGCCGATACGGTATTTAGCTTCAGGAGCTCTCTCGCTGTCCGAAAATTGGTCATACACCAACTCATACTGGCCCTTCGCCTGCTCAGCTCGAAAATCATCATTTTTTCGTACACTCTCAATTCCATCACCTTTCTCAAGGTGAGCAGCCTGAGAAAAAATATGATCAACCATATTCAAACCGGCTGTTGTATCGATGAAAATGTTCGAGTCATTGCCTTTTTTGCGGCCAAGACGTTTGCGTTCGTCATCCGAGAAAAGAATTTTAGGTGTGATGAATACCGCTAATTCGGTTTGCTGGACATCCCGTTCGCTGCGCTTGAAAAGATGCCCCAGTATAGGGATGTCCCCCAAAACAGGTATTTTATCTTCACTTCGGTTATCGGTTTGCCGGATAAGTCCTCCGATTACCAAAGTTTCCCCTGCTTTAATACGCACTGTCGTATCCGCCTCACGCGTGGCCACGCGGGGACCGGCGTCGAGAGCTGAAACCAAAGAAGAAACTTCCGGATGCAGGCTGAGAGTGATATAGCCATCATCATTGATTTGAGGATTCACTTTTAGAGAGGTGCCGATATCCACAAACTTCGTGGTTTCCGTGGTTCCGGAAGTGGTTTGCGTTCTTTCCTTATAAGGAAAGCGTTCACCGATGACAATCCTGGCTTCCTGTCCATTGATCACCGCGATTGAAGGCGAAGCCAAAAGCGTTGCTTTTCCGTCACGAACCAGAGCGTCAAGCGTGGCCTGAAGCGTCACTCCCTTGAGCGCCAATGTATTGAGCGTGATTTGTCCGCCGCTCAAAGAAGTCGATTCTTCGGCAAGCGATACGGTCGTATCCAACTCTTCCTGAAATTTAGTTTTGCGCGAAAACAAACCCTTGGTACTTCCTGCAGGCTGATAATCCACATTGTAGGTGACACCAATCGCTCTCAAATCACTGGAAGTGATGTCTAAAATTTTTGCCTCAATCAACACCTGCTTTGGCGCCGTGTCCACCTCTTTGATAAGATTATTGATCTTTGCAATATTTTCAGACAAATCCGTGATAATAATATTATTGGCTGTCTCATTAATTTTCATATCGCCCTTGACGGACAATAACTTTTTCGTCATGTTCTGAGCCTGAGTAGCCGTCAAATATTTTAATTGAATCACTTCCGTTTGCGTGTCTACAAGCGTCAGATCTCCCGAAGTCACATAAATCACACCATCTTTTAAGGAATAAAGAAGGCCGTTGGCTTTTAAAATCACCTCAAGCGCTTTTTCGACCGTAATTTCCTGAAGGTTAATCGTGACTTTGCCTTTAATGTCCGGTCCCGTAAGCAAGTTGAGCCGGTAAGTCAAAGCGAGTGATCTCAACACGCTTCCTAGGTCCGCGTCTTTGTATTCCACCGTGATGATCTGCTTGAGACGTTCGTCCATAGTGGTGGCAGAAACAACCGCGCCGCCCACCGCCGGAATCTGATCCGCCGCGAACGCGTAAGGCAAATAAGGAACAAAGAATGAAAAAATCAGAAAAAATAGCATCGCCTTGCTAATTCTCCCCAACCCCTTGTTCCTAACCTTTCGTCTCTTTTTCATTTCACCTTTTCCACGGCCGCCTTGAGGCTTAACATATGATCTTCCACGCCATCGCTTAAAATCACGCCGTCCGCCAAAATCTTTTTGACCTTATATCCCCCTATCTCGGAATTCACCTGAAATACATCACCGTTAATAATGGCTGTGGGATTCTTTGGATCAAAGGTGACTCCTTCGAGAATAAATTTTTCGTCATTCATTTCAGAGGCAGGTTTTGACGAAGAAACCAGGATATCTCTTTTTACCTCCAAGCCAGCGGTGCTCGAAGCTTTGAGCGGCGGCATCTGGGCCGAATCCGTCAAAAGACAGGAGATAACCAATTTCATCGGCGCGCCGCCCAGTTCAACCGTTTTTTCCACAGGTTCTAAAATTTCCATTTCTTCCACGCGGATAAAAGGCGAAATGGATTCTATGGACGACACATAAGAAACCGCGTCGGTAAAAGTGCCGTAAAACTTCACCTCCAAAAAAATACGCGAATAATTCTGTTCTTTCGCGATATTCTGCTTAATGGATTCCAGCTTCACTTTGACGGCAAGACTCGTCAATTCGCCCACCAGCTGAGACGTGTACAGCCTCGATGGGATCGATTTTTCTATTTCACTGATTTGATTCGTAAGGTTCATTTCATCTTCTTTTAAAATTTTTATTTTTTCGTTCAACTCCACGTCTTGCGGACGCTTCACTTCCAAATCTCTTAATTGCGCTTCCGAACGCCTGATCTGCGCTTTATACGACTCAACTCTCTGAGAGATCGGCTTATCTACAAATTTTACGTAAAGAGCAAAAAAGCCCGCCAATCCCAAAATAATCAGCGCCCTTCTCTCTCTCGGTTTTAATTGGCTCCATTCCATCTACTTAACATTCATCAGCACTTCAAAGCTGAATACGGATGAATTTGAATTTCTCTTTGTATAATTGAACGACACGTCACTGAATTCATCCGGTTTTTTTAAGTTCTCCAAAAAACCCACCATATGTTCGTTTTTGGACGTGGCGCCGACCAGAATCATTTTCTTTTCCGCGTAGGACAACTTGGTGACCCAGATTTCATCGGGTAAGAGTGAAGAAAGCTTCAAAAGTAATCCGGCGAAACTGCCTCTATCCCTGCGTGATTTTTTAAATAAGGCAATCTGGTCTTCAAGCGCCATCTTTTTCTCAAGAAACCTTTTTTCCTGGTCAGCTAAATCAAGCTGGCTTGACTGGCGGCGTTTCAATTCGGCGCGCGCGTCTTTCACCTTCTGCGCCGCCTTATCCGCTTGGCTTTTATAATGGGTCATAACGGCAATCTGAGGCGCTGTCAGCATGACGCAGGAGGCCACCGCGAAAGCTGTCGCGAATTTCGGCCGCTGTTTAAGTTTTTGTATTAGAGGATTCGGGCCGCGCTTCTTTCTGTCGGCGCTCGTAAAATTATGAAGCTTCGAACCCTCCGGCGTCTGATAAAGAGCCAGTCCTAAAGAACTGGAAAAAGACAAAATGTCTTCAGAAAAACGAGGTCTTTTCGCCCTCAATGAATCCTGAGCGCGTACGGAAAAAAACGGATTGAATTTTTCGACCGGCGCACCCAAACGGTCCGCCAAAAACTGCTCCAGCTTATTGACGTAAGACGCGGCGCCCGTCAAAATAACGCGGTCAAATTTAGGAATCTGTGACTGTGTCACTTGATAGGAAAAAAATTTGAAAGAGTGCTCAATATCGATCACCAAGTTCTCCAAAAGCGACAAAAGCGCCAAAGAAACAGCGGCTTCCGGTTTCTGAGCTTTTTCTTCTTCCGTGATCAACCGGTTTTGAAGCTGCGGACTCCAGTAATCCAAACCGTATTGTTTTTTTAATTCCTCGGCTTTGGATTCATCCACATGACAAACCTGCGAAACTTGCCGGGTCAATTGCTTACCCGTCACGGAGAGATTCCTTAAAAAATAAACAACCCCCTTCTTTTCCACGATCAAAACGCTTTCATCCGAACCAAGATCAAGCCACAACACGACTTCTTCGGAGGCGGAAGTAAAATTGCCCGTATACCTCGAATGAACCAGCATCACGGGTGAAGCATGGATGGAGGAGGGTTTTAAGCCGACTTCGCGTAAAATTTCCGTTTTCTCGGTTAAATTTTCAGTCGACACGCACACCACAGTCACGCGTTGCTGTCCCCCGTGAAGGGGCGCCGTATGCGCCGTGTCCCAACGCAAAATAACATGCTTCACTTTTTCCGAATCGATATCAAACGGCCTGATTTGTTTGATTTTCCACCGGACGGCCTCGCGTAATTCCTCCTCGGACATGGCCGGAAAAGTGAAATTAAACGTTTGGGTTTCTTTCGCGGGAAGACCCACGATCACCTGAGGCCCGACCGATGGATTACGGCTTACAAGCTTTTCGAGCGCCTGTTTATTTTTTATTGCCGGGGTTTTTGAAGCGTCTTCGGTAAAAATTTCTTCATCCATCAGAGACACTTCCATTCCACCCTTAAGGTCTTGAGTCAATTGAAGCATCCTGACAGCGCACCCTGAAAAATCAATCGATGCCATCAGGCGTCTTGGGCCGGATTTTAAATCCGGAGTCCTTTTTATTTTTTTGAGGACGCTTTTTTGAGGATTTTTAAAATAGGTAAAAAGAGGAGAAACTTTTTCGGACCGGCCCGACCGGTCAAAAACTTTTTTCACAATGTTGATTTTATTTTCCGGTTTATTCGGTTCTGCCATTAAATCACCTTAACTTCCGGGGCTACAGAATCTATAGGAGCGGTTCGCCTCACCACTTCTTCCACCAATTCCGCGTAGTCTTTGGCGCCGTTGCAATAAGGGCTAAAATCAAAAATAGCTTTGCCATGCGCGGATGATTCGGCAAGTGCAATATTCATCCGGATTACGCTCTGAAACATCTTATCTTTGAAATAATCTTTGAGCTGGTCCAGCATTTCCCGGGTCATTTTTTTACGTGTGTCCACAATGCAGGGAAGAATCCCAAGAATTTCCAACTCGGAATTGATGCGGTCACGGACAACCTTCAATGTTGAAAAAAGCTCTTTCATTCCCTCGAGAGAGAAATAATGCGCCTGAATCGGAATCAAAACGCATTGCGCGGCCACCAGCCCGTTGATGGTTAAAAGATTGAGAGATGGGGAGCAGTCAAAAAGAATGTAATCGTAGTAACGAATATGAGCGTTCAACATTTTCCAGACGCTGGTTCTTAGAAGCCTTTCCCGGCCCAACAAGTCTGCGATTTCCAATTGAGCTCCGGTCAGAAGAGAAGATGCCGGCGCGATATCCAGATTTTTGATGTAAGTGGGAATAATAGCCTGGTCCAATTCCGCGTTATGCACAAGAACGTCATAAATCGATGAAAAATATTGATCTACGTTGACATTCAAACCAAGGGAAGCGTTTGATTGAGGATCCAGATCAATGATCAGAACTTTGAAATTTTTTTTCACGAGACCGGCCGCGAGATTGATACAAGTGGTGGTTTTTCCCACTCCGCCTTTTTGATTCACAATGGCGATAATCGTGGATTTGACGCCCACCCGCTCATCCATACCATCTAAAGGAGTGTCGTAACCGTTGCGGCGATAACTTTCCAATGAATTTCTTCTAAAAAAAGCTTTTAGGTCTTCAAACATCCAGCCTCCAAATCAGATTCAAATTCGATACCCTTTTTGCAAACGCTCTTGAATGATCCGAAGCGAATAACCTTCACGCCGCATTTTTCTTATCTGATCATGAAGTTCTTTGATTTCATTTTTTTCATAGAGTCTGCGGTTTCCCCGCCTGTCTTTGATCTTAAATAAACCAAGATTGGTGTAATAATTTACGGTCGCAGAAGAAATTCCTAAAAGTTTCACAAGTTCTTCTGAAGTTACAAGCGTTTCGGTCATGCAGCCTTTCTGTAACTATTACCATTTAATGTACTTATAGTACCTGTTAACAAGTACTATTAATTGATATTTTTACTATAATTTAAACTCGTATAATAATGCTTAAATGATATTACTTATATTTTTTAAAATCAACAAATAAATAGGAAACCATGACAATGCTAATTAAACATCAGACGGGTAAATCGAGGGTCCATATAGAGAATAAACAAGAAACATCCCACAAGATACAGTGGGAATCGAACGTCAAAAACTAACGAATGGGAATAGAAACTTCTTTGGAGGCTACTTTTGGGATTTTAACGCTTAAAACACCGTCTTCATAGGTCGCGGTGGTTGTTTTCTGGTCTCCCGGAACGGGTAAATCAAAAGATCTCTCATAAGACTTGGCTTTACTATCTATCTTTCGATTTGCATTAACCATTAATTTTTTACCATCTAAAAAGCTCAGTTTAATGGAATCCTTCTTATATCCTGGCAAATCTAGGGCTAGCTCCATATTTTTGTCGTTTTCTTTGAAAGAAGCACCACCGCCAAGATCTTGTGACGCACTCTCTTCTTTTTTTTCACCATTCAAATTCTT
Organism: Candidatus Omnitrophota bacterium; assembly: GCA_023247935.1. Lineage (GTDB taxonomy): Bacteria > Omnitrophota > Gorgyraeia > 2-02-FULL-51-18 > 2-02-FULL-51-18 > JAHFFM01. Next base: position 13,959 of record JAHFFM010000012.1, read on the forward strand.
AACGCCATCTCCCATATCCCAACTGGGCACCCCTTCTTCTTTCACAATTTGGCCAAACTCACCTGTAATTTCTTTATATTGGGCGTTTAAAGTCTTGAGTTGCTGCAAAAAAGCGCGGTAATCCTGTTTCAGCTGCTCTTTATTATAATTCACTGTTTGGTCTTGAGTTGCGGCAAAAGCAGGGGAGAAAAAAAGAGCTAAAAACAGAATAGGTAAAAAACTTTTTCGGATCATAGAAACCTCTACTTTTTGAGCGCTTTAAAATCCCGGCTGCCCGGTTTAATCAAAGGTACTTTTTTCTCACGGCACAAAGGACAATCTTCAGGGCGATAGGTTTTGATACGTAACTTTAAAAGAGAATGAAACTCTTGGGCAAACACGGCGGCTCCATCGCTTCTATCAACCAGGCAAGCCACCGCTTCCACCTTGGCTCCGCTGGCTTCTATTAGGTCAATGACCTCATAAATGGATTTGCCAGTGGTAATCACATCCTCGACCACCAACACCCGCTCGTTCTTTTTAAGAGAAAAACCCCTTCTCAGAGAAAATGAGCCATCCACTCGCTCAGCAAAAAGAGAACGCACCTTTAGCGCGCGACCCATCTCATGAGACACCATCATGCCGCCAAGCGCAGGACCAATCACGCATTGAATCTTATGACTCTTTAACTTTTTGGAAAGTTCTTTACAAAATTTCTCGGCAAGCCAAGCGCTCTGCAATACCAACGCGCATTGCATGTAATTAGGACTGTGAAGCCCGCTCGAAAGAAGAAAATGCCCCGTCAAATAGGCCTTCTCCTTCGCAAAAATCCTCAAAATCTCTTTTTCATCCATAAGGTTTGATTATAACATAGCGCCAACCACCCGCAAGCCAAGCTTTAGCTCCAGCAACAGCCAAAACATTGCTTCTCCGGGCACGCAGAATTTCGCATCAAACAATCGCTTATCGCTCAAGCGCCGCAGGGCCTGGCAAGGTATTGCTTTTGCATCACCGCTCGTCGCGCCCCACCGGGCGCTCCTCACTCGGTGGCGCATCGTCGCTCGTACCCGCTGAACGCGGGTACACCGGGTCGCTCCTTGCGCCAACGTGCTGCAAAAGCAACACCTTGCCACCCGCGGCGCTAGGTTTAACGCCTCTAGCTTAAACATATAACCAGCACTCAAAAGATTCAATCTTCCTCACATCTAGGCTTGATTGAATCGGCACTTCGTGCCTATGAATTGCTTTGCAATTCATTTTTTGAGTGAATTAAAACCAGGTTGGGAGTTGAGTATCTTTTGCCCTCTTGTTGTAACTTGTGGGTTATCTACTTTCTATGTTTTAACATAAGCTTAAAACCTAAACTTAGACCCCAAATAGCTCCTTCGCAGCGACCTTGCGCTTTTTCTGCCCGCTTATGGTCTTTCTCTAAGTGATAAGGGGGGACGCCAAAAATCACTTGAGGCACCGGTTCTTTGGTGCCGAATTGATTTTTGGTCGGGGGGCTGTTGGTTAAGAGGGGTTGAGCATCCATAGTAAATTGTGCGCGAAGCGCACATATATAAAGCATGCGAGACAAGTCTAGACATCCCCCATCACTTAGAGAAAGGCCATGGGCGGAAAAGGCGCTCGGGAGCGAAGAAGGAGTTATTTGGGGTCTAGGCTTAGGCTTAAGCGAGCTCCCACGCGGTTTTGTAGCCGCCGACTTCTTCGGAGTAGGCTATGAATTGTTTGTAGAATGGGAGTGAAGAAATGGTGGTGCTGTCACCGATGACGATGAGTTTTCGTCTCGCGCGGGTCATGGCTACGTTCATGCGGCGTGTGTCGTTCAAGAAACCCATCTCACCGGCCATATTCGAACGCACCAGCGAAACAATTACAAGCTCCTTTTCACGCCCTTGAAATCCATCCACGCTGTCGATTTCAAGCCCGGGATCCGGATAGAGCCGCGTCAAATAACGCACCTGCGCGCGATAAGGGCTGATCACGGCTATTTCAGAAACCGGCACCCCCGCTTCAATTAATTTTTTAAGCTCTTGAATCACAAGCTCCGCTTCCTCAGGATTGTAACGGCTCTCGCTCCCCTCTTCCAATTTTTCCTCAAACCCTTTTCCGGCCGTGTCGATGTAAACCAGCGCTTCATCCGTTTCCGGGGTCTTTTTAACGCCTTTCATTTGGGAAAGCGTCTGATCTTTCACGGAATCATCCGCGACCAATTTATTTTCATAAAAAACGCGCGAGGAAAAACCCATAATTTTATGATTCATACGGTACTGACGATCCAAAAGCGTTTTAAAATCCTCCCCCAAAATTTCGTGATAACGCTCAAACAGAGTTTTCCCAAGACCCTTCTTTTCCGCTTCAACACTTCGCACCGTGGGAGGTAATTGGAAATGGTCTCCGGCCATAATCACTTTCCTGGCGGAGGCCATGGGAATCCAAGCCATAGGCTCCGTCGCCTGCGTCGCCTCATCGATCACCACCAAATCAAATTCTTTTTCTTTAATAGACCGGTCTTGAACGCTGGTCGGCGTTCCCACAACGACTTCCGTTTCTTTCATAACCAGCCGGAATATTTCTTTTTTCATTTTCAGAATTTCCTGCCTAAGCATTGAAATATCCCGGCGAAGCGCCTGTTCTTCTTCCCTGCCTGGACTTCTCCGGTCACGGTACCTTTCGAGTCTTTTTTTAAGCCGGGTCATTTCGGCTTCGGATTTGGCGAGTTCCTGATTCATCGGATGGAGCGCCAATTTAAAATCAAGCGTGTATTCTCTCAGATGATTGCTCACTCTGGCGGGATGACCCAGCCGCAAAACATTCACTTTTTTTTGGGCGAGCCTTTCCAGTAAATTGTCGCAGGCGGTGTTGCTCGGAGCCGTCACAAAAACCGATTGTCCATCCAAAAGCACTTGCCGGATAATTTCTATAAGAACCGTTGTTTTTCCGGTGCCAGGCGGCCCATGCACCAAAGCCACTTCTTTCGCGGCCAGCGAATTTAAAATCGCTTTTTTTTGGGAAGCGTTCAAGCTCACACTACCGAACGTCGTTCCGTGGGGAGAGGCTAGCTTGTCTTCCTGACTTCTAACCTCTCCCCACGGAACGACGTTCGTTTGCGTAGGCTTCCTCAAACCAAGCGAAATGTCCCTGAAAAAAGCTAAAAAAGTGTTTTGAGTTTGAATCACCGCATCCAAAGCCTCTCTCATTCTCCGGAAAGTGACGCGATTTACTGAGCGATGCAATTCAAAACGGCAATGAGAGTCGGAATTATCAAAAGCATCCACCCACTTCGGCGCGTCTTCATGAAATGCCACGGTGATCGAATCAGCGGATTTTTCGTAGATGGTTCCGGAGGGAATATTGTCCGTCAGACTGGGAACGGACACGAGACTGACCATATCGCCTTCTTCCAACGTAAAGATCGGTAGGGGCGCACGGCCGTGCGCCCGTACAGGGTCGGGTTTGATGAACGTGGCTAAAAAATGTCCGGCTTCGCTGTAACGCCGCTCCCGAAATTCCAGATTCAAAAGCGCTTTTCCGCGAAATTCTCTTTCAGAAGGCGTCAGACCCTCATACTCTGAACGGACTTGCTCGAATTCTTCCTGCTCTTCGAGAAGAACGAGGTCTTTTAAGAAAAAAAAGTAGCTGCTATCCTTCAATTTCTTTGAGGATTTTCTCAGCCGCAACCAAAGGCTGGGGATGCTGGGTGATAGGGCGTCCGACCACGATAAAATCCGCGCCGGCCTCTACCGCTTCCCTGGGAGTGATAATTCTTTTTTGGTCTCCATGAGCGGCCCAAATAGGGCGAACGCCGGGAGTGACGATTAAAAAATTCTTTTTCGCAACTTTACGGATAATCGAAATTTCCTGGCCCGAAGCCACCACGCCGTCCAGTCCGCAATTTTTGGCCAAAACCGTTAAACCTTCCACCTGTTGTTTCACCTTTTTGGAAATTCCCACTTCTTTTAAATCCTGGTCCGTGAGGCTGGTCAATACGGTAACGCCCAAAACTTTGGGCGGTGAAATTTTGAGATTCGCGGTCGCTTTGTGCACGGCCTGCACGGCGCTAATCATCATGTTCTTTCCTCCCGCGGCATGCACATTCAGCATGAATACGCCCATTTTAGTGGCTGCCTCGCAAGCCGAAGCCACGGTATTAGGAATATCATGAAATTTCAAATCCAGAAAAACGCGGGATTTATGGGAATGAACCATTTCAACCGCTTTGGGTCCCGCGGAAGTAAATAATTCTTTTCCGATTTTGAATGTCTTCACAAGCGGTGAAATTTTTTTAACGATCTTTTCTGCTTCTTTTAAATCAGAAAAATCCAATGCGACAATTAATTTTTCGGACATTTACCACCTTTTCCATCTCTGTAAGGGCGCACGGCCGTGCGCCCCAACGGGGTTATCTGCCTATAAAGCCACGGATCCAATTAGCCCTTTAATATTGTTTATCTTCTCTTTCTTCATAAACTCTTCAATGCCTCTCAGCACGTCCATCGACGCCTGCGGATTGATAAAATTCGCCGTGCCTACCTGGATAGCCGTAGCGCCAGCCACCAAAAATTCAATGGCGTCCTCCGCGGTGGAAATGCCACCCATTCCCAAAACAGGTATCTTTACTTTCTTCGCAGTTTCCCACACCATGCGAACCGCGATGGGACGAATGCAGGGGCCTGACAATCCGCCGGTTTTATTTCCCAAAACCGGTTTTCTGGTTTGAATGTCTATTTTCATGGCAATGAATGTGTTGATCAAAGACACCGCGTCCGCTCCGGCGCGCTCCGCAGCCAGCGCCATTTTGGAAATATCCGAAACATCCGGGCCCAGCTTCGCGATCAAAGTTTTGTCCGTGATTTGCCGCACCGCGGAAACCACTTCTTCAATCATTTTTTCGTCATGCGCGAACATTTTCACGAGAGATAAATTTTCGGTTTTAGAACTATAAGGCACATTCGGACAGGAAAGATTCAATTCAAAGCCGTCGATTCCTTCCGCCTGATTGAGCAATTCCACGACTTTAACAAATTCATCGACGCTGTAACCCATGGCGCTGACGATGACCGGAATGCCGAGTTTTCTGAAATAAGGCATTTTTTCTTCGATGAATTTTTCCGCTCCGGGATTTTGCAAGCCAATGGCGTTCAACATGCCCGCTGGCGTTTCCGCGATGCGTGGAGAAGGATTTCCCAGTCGGGGCTTGAGCGTAATGGTTTTTGTCACAATCCCGCCAAGTCTCCCTAAATCGAAAAACTTCTCAAATTCTTTGCCGTGGCCGAAGGTGCCGGAAGCCACCAGAACGGGATTTTTGAGTTTTATTTTTCCGATTCGAATGGACGTATCAAGGAATTGGGTTTTTACTCCCATAAGACTTTGCACCCGTCAAAAACCGGCCCTTCCGTGCAGGCAATGGCATAACGATAATCTTGTGGGGGCGTGGCATGCCGCGCCCCCACATCAACCCGCACCTTAATCGCGCATCCCAAACACGCTCCAAATCCGCATGCCATCGGTACTTCTACGGACGCTTCGCAAGGCGTCATAAATTCATCCGCGATGCGGGAAACCGCTTGAAGCATCGGCGTGGGCCCACAGGTAAATATCCTGATATCCGTAGGGGCGGGCCTTGTGCCCGCCCGTTTTATCTGCGTCTGTCCAATTTGAAGATGTTTGATCAATATTTGCGTCACAAATCCTTTTATGCCTTTGGATCCGTCATTTGTCGCGACTTGCAAATTCACTCCCAGCGCTTTGAATTCTTTTTCACAAAGAAGCAGGCTTTTATCCCGGGCACCTAGAAAAACATGAATATTTTCTTTTTTGGCGGTTTTATCCCGCAATAAAGCTTCGGCTAAATGAAATAAAGGCGGGATGCCAACACCACCCCCAACCAAAATCATCGTAGGG
>JAHFFM010000133.1 GCA_023247935.1 Candidatus Omnitrophota bacterium
GGATTCCGACGGAAAGGAACTTCCCATGCCTTCGGCTTACGATGAGTTTTCAGAGCGTGCTCATCGCGATTATACGGGCGGGACCGAAGAAGAGAGAAAAAACCGGCAGATTCTCCAAGAGGCGATGGAAAAAGAGGGGTTTGTGGGGATACGGACCGAATGGTGGCATTTTGATGACGCCGATGCCAAAAGCTACCCGGTTCTGGATTTACCCTTTTCCACATTGAATGCGGAGTGATGTTGCTTGGGCTCAAATTAGCGACAGGGTATTGATTTTCTGGCACGTTGGCGCAAGGAGCGGCCACGGTGTCGCCACGTTTAGTGGCGACGAGCGACGCAGCGCCACCGAGCGAGGAGAACCACGGTGGGGTTCGACGAGCGGTGCCAGAAAATCAATACCCTGTCGCGCGCTCCTTGCGCCAACGTGCCAGCAAAGCAATGCCTTGCCTCCAGCTTAAGACAGCGTAAAGAATAGGATAATGAATGAAGCGGATCGGGGTGTTTGTCCTCGGGGTCTTTTTGATAGTGGTGGGGATGGCGGGGCTGGTTTTGCCCATTCTGCCCGGGTGGGTGATGATTTTTTTGGGGTTGTCGTTGATTGCTCCCGAATTCGCGGCAAGGCTCAGGCGCCGGATATTCGGAAAATTTTTAAAAAAAGAGATTTTTTTTATCGGGGAATGGAAAAAATCAGGCGTAGAGGCGGGATTTACGACGCGACATTTTCCGTTGGTTTTACGAAAAACGGATGAATTGCTGGATGAGGAAAAGCAGAGACAATTTGCCTCTTTTTTGAATCACTCCCACGGAAAGTTTGTTTTTTTGAATCAGGTGCATGGCGATACCGTTGCCGTTGTGCAGGATAAGGCGCAATTTTCCAAAGAAGGCTTTTATTGCATCCCTGAAAGCGACGCCGCGATAACTAATATTCCGGGCTTGAGCGTTCTCGTTTTTACCGCGGATTGCCTGCCGATTTTTTTCAACGCGGGAGAATGGGTGGGTTTGGTTCATGCGGGTTGGCGCGGAACTCACAAAAAGATTTCCCAAAAAACACTTCGTTTGATTTCAGAAAAATCCGGAATACCCGCGAAGGATATTAAAATATATTTTGGGCCCGCCATTTGCGTCAAATCCTATGAAGCGGGCGAAGAATTTAAAAATTATTTCCCTGAATCGTCATTTGAATTAAAAAAGGGCCGGCTTTTTTTTAATCTTTTAAAAGAAAATCAAAGGCAGTTGGTGGAATCGGGCGCTCACATGCGCAACGTTATCAATTATGGTTTCTGTACTTTTGAGGAAGAGGAAAGCTTTTATTCTTTCCGGCGGGAAAAAGAGGCCGCTGGCCGGATGATTTCGTTTATCTCAAAATCTTAGGAATTTCTCTCGGAACTTCGCTTTTGAAAGTCATGAATTGGCGAGTCACGGGGTGCTCAAAGGAAAGTTCCCGCGCGTGCAGCGCAAGCCGTCCTATGGGATTTTTAGCCGCTCCGTATTTTTTATCCCCGGTCACGGGCGTTCCGATTTCGCTCAACTGCACGCGGATCTGATTTTTTCTTCCCGTTTGAGGAACCACGTCGAGAAGAGAAAAAAAGCCGCTCGTTTTTATCAGCTGGTAATGAGTGACTGCCAATTTAGCGCTTTTTATCCCATGGTCAGCCGAAAAAACCCGGAGTGCTTTATTCTCGGAGAGCATGCTTTCTAAAGTGTCCTCATCTTTCGGGGGTTTTCCTTCCACTACGGCGGTGTAATGTTTTTCGGCTCCGTCCCAGTCATCCTGTAATTTTTTTTTAGCCGCTTCATTTTTGGCAAAAACCAAAAGTCCGGAAGTTTCCCGGTCAAGCCGGTGCACGATAAAAACTCTTTCCGGTGGATTGGCTTGCTTCAACCATTCGTTTAATTGAAAATAGGCGGTTTTTATTTTTTCTTTTTCGGTAGAAACCGTGAGCAGCCCGGCTGGTTTATCGACCACAAGAATATCCGTGTCCTGAAACACCACTTTCATAGGGGAATCAAAAAGGAGAGGTGTTTTTTTCCCGGGTTCGACACGTACTTCGTCCCCTTTTGCCAGCGCATGGTTATGCTTGGTGACGCTTTTGGCATTTACGCTTACGCATCCAAGCTGAAGCCATTTTTTGACGCGGGTACGGGGAGCGGAAGGGAACTGGCTTAAAAGAAAATTTAAGAGCGATACTTCGGTTTGGATTTTAAAAGAATGCATGGCGCGTGCCGCTCAAACCGCTGTTTCCGAAAATTTTTCCCTGTAAATTCGGATCAGCACGAAAAAGAGAGAAAGGACGGCAGGGGCGAGGAATATTCCCATGATGCCGTAAATTTGAATTCCGCCCAAGATTCCCAAAAAAAGAAGGGAGTAAGGCAGTTTTGTTTTTTGTCCGATAAGAAGGGGTTTTAGGACATTGTCTATGCCGCTGATCACAAAAACGCCTAACACTAAAAGTGCCACGGCCTTGTTGTATTCTTGGCTTAGAAAAAGATACGTGGCGAACGGAACCCAAACCGTGGAGACCCCGGTAAAAGGGATCATGGAAGCGAAAAAAGCCAAGGCCGCGAAGATGACCGGCAGCGGAAGTTTTAAAATCCAAAAAACGATTCCCAGGATCAAGGCTTGCGCCAAGCCTGTGAAAAGCTGGCCTCTCAGTGTCGCCGAAAAAGTTTCGGACACTTGGTTAAATATTTTTTCTTTGCTGGTTTCGTCCAAAGGCGTGATTTCATAGACGAAATTGTAAATTTTTTTTCCGTCTTTTAAGAAAAAGAAAACTAAAAAGAACATCAGGAAAAAATTAAAAAACGCGCTGAGGACGTTTTTCGTCAGAATCGTGGCGTGTTTGAACAGAAAATTTCCGAGAATGCCAGCGGAATTCAAAATCCACGTTTTTAATTGCGCGCCAACCGTGTCCCATTGAATGGGATGTGAAGCTTCGATTTTTTGCACAAGCGTCAAAGAACGTAATTTTGCAAAAAGCGATTCAGCGCCGCCTTTTTCAATAAAGTCGGTCATTAATTCATAAAGATGAACCGTTTCTTTCGCGATAAGCCCTAAAAGCGTGACAACCAGAGGTGTTAACGCAAATAAAACAAGCAGCGTGACAATTCCAGCGGCAAGCGTTTGATTTTGCCGTGTTAAATACAGCACTTTTTCATAAAATGGATAAAGGCTGAAAGCGATGACGATTCCCCAAAAAATAGGACCCAAAAAAGGAGAAAGAATGAGAAGGACGCTGACCAAAACGTAAACCAGCAACGCGATAAAGAAAATCGAAATAAGCTGTACGCGGTTCATGGGAGGGATTATATCACAGCCTGACAGGCGTGCTATAATAATCCCTTTATATAGAAGATGGGGATGAGTTGTGGGTAGTGAGACGGGGGTGAGGGTGTGTAAATGCATTCCACCCACCCCCATCCCTTTTAATATAACATAGGAGAAATGTATGCCTTACGACAGCAGTTTAGACAAGCAGCTCTTTGCCAAGAGCTACGAATCCGAGAGCACGAAAGTCACGGTCAGTGTTTATTCTTATAACAATGGGCCCAAAAAGCTCCAAATATCCCGTGAAAACATGGACACCGAAGGACAATGGCGTTTTTCAAAACTTGGCCGGATGACCAAAGAGGAATTCGAGGGCATTCTTCCCTTTTTCGAGGAAGTCCGAAGCCACCTGTAAAAAGCAAGAAGCAAGGACCGTTTCATGCGTAAAAAACGCATTCTTATCGTGGATGACCAGCGCGACGTGGCCATGCTTTTGCATCATCAGCTTGACCTGCAGGACTGCGAAATCGAGGAGATTTACAGCGGTTCGCAGGCGCTGAAGCAGATTTTTAAAGGTGGCTATGACCTGGTGCTGCTGGATTTTGACATGAAGGACATTAAGGGCGACCGAATTTGCCTCATGCTTCGTTCGGACGATAATTTTAATGCTTTGCCGATTATTATTATCACGGCCCATGTTGAGTTGGATGAGCGCGTTTTTCGTGAATATGGCGCGAACAAAGTTCTTTATAAACCGGTTGAAAGCGACGACCTTATTGCGGCCGTCAAAGAATGTTTAAAGTAGGAGGAATCGTGAATAGAAACAAAGGCGGGATAGGCGTTATTCTTTTGACTATTTTAGGTATTTTTGGAGTCATAGGTTTAATGTTTGCAGGGAGTTATAACGGGCTTGTGCAATTAGAGGAAAAAGTAAAATCCGCCTGGGCGCAGGTTGAAAACGTGTATCAAAGACGTTTAGATTTAATTCCGAACTTGGTTGAAACGGTTAAAGGGTATGCGGCTCATGAAAGTTCCACTTTAACAGCCGTGACGGAAGCGCGTTCCCGGGTGACGGGCACGATTTCTTCGGATGTTATTACGGACCCCGCTAAATTTCAAAAATTTCAGGAATCCCAAGTAGCGCTTGGCGGCGCTTTAAGCCGTCTTTTGGCTGTGGCGGAGAGTTATCCGGATTTGAAAGCCAATCAGAATTTTCTGGAACTTCAGGCGCAGTTGGAAGGAACCGAAAATCGCATTGCCGTGGAAAGAGGCCGGTTTAACGAAGTGGCGCTGGCTTTTAACACGAAATTGAGACAATTCCCGACAAATGTTATCGGCGGAATGTTTGGTTTTAAAACAAAAGAATATTTTAAAGCAGATTCCCAGGCACAAACGGCACCAAAAGTGACATTTTAATTTCGTAAAAATTAAAATGTCATTGCGAGAAGGAAGCGAAGCGACGACGAAGCAATCTCTGGGAAGAGTTTTGAGGAGCTTCCCGCACGTCCGAAATGACACTATCTCATGAAGCGAGCCATTTTTTTATTTTTTTTGATTCTGGGATTCCATTGCCTCCCGGCTTTTGCTCTGGATATTCCTGAAAAACCGCAGTCGTATGTAAACGACTACGCCTCGCTTCTTTCTTCTTCCGAAAAACAAACGCTTGAATCCGTTCTTTCTCAATTCGAAAAAGAAACATCCAATCAGGTTGTGGTAGCCATCTTTGCAAGTCTTGAGGGTCAGTCCCTGGAAGATTTTTCCATCCACTTAGCCGAAAAATGGAAGGTCGGCGCCAAAGAGCACGACAATGGCGCCATTCTGCTTATTTTTAAAGAAGACCGCGCGGTGCGCATTGAAGTGGGTTACGGATTGGAAGGCGCTTTGCCGGACGCGATTGCCAAGAGAATCATCCAAAACGAGATTGTGCCGGAGTTTCGTCAGGGAAATTTTGACAGCGGCGTTTCAAAAGCGGTGAACGCGATTCTGCTGGCTACGCGAGGCGAGTACAAGGCCGCGGACTCCGTGGATGAGAAGATGCAGAAATGGGGCGGGTGGTTTTTTTGGGGGATGGTTTTTTATTTTTTGATTCCTTTGATTTTTTATGCAGGGCTTGTATTTTTTAGCGTTCAATTTTTAGGATTATTTCCCGGGCTGGTGCTTGGAATTTGTTTGTCTTTGTTCTTTGAGGCGTTAAGAAGGATTTTTTCCGGGACTGCTTCGGGGATGACTTATTCACGCAGGGGTCCGGGCAGCGGAGGCTGGTATGGAGGCGGATTTGGCGGCGGTGGTTCATTCGGCGGCGGGTTCTCCGGAGGCGGTGGTTCATTCGGCGGCGGCGGAGCGAGCGGCAGATGGTAGGACGATTGCTGGATAAAAACGCGGAAAAAGAAATTGTGGAGGCGATACGCCAGGCG
>JAHFFM010000013.1:0-1905 GCA_023247935.1 Candidatus Omnitrophota bacterium
GGTCTTTTAAAAGCTCGGCAAGTGGAGAGGGTTGTGATTGAGGAAGCTGCGTTGGATCAAAAGCCGCAGAATACGATACTTCCTGGCCAAGAAAAACAATGGCAAGTAAGCTTGAGACAAGTCTCAAAAAATGTTTTTTTGTTGTGGGCATAAATTAAGCAATTTTAATCAGTCTTATCATTAAATACACATTATAAGTATACATCAAAATTTCCCGAGGACAAGTATTTGTAATAATATAACTCATTTGTTATAAATGACTTACAAAATTTTTGGAAACCTCTAGCCAATGATGGCTAAATGACACTCTTGGGGAAGGTTGCGGGCCAGCATTCGGAAAACATCGCCGCGAAGAATTCGGATAAGTCCGCTCCGCCTTGTTGTGCCGATCATGACAATTTCCACGCCTAATTCTTTGGCCGCGGTGGAAATCAATTTGCCGGGATTATGTCCCATTTGCCAGACAGGAATACCATTGATCCCTTTTTTATGCATTTCCTGCATCGCCTGACCCAGTATTTGAACAGATTCTTTGGAAGGCTCGGCTTCGGTTAACTCGGGAGATTCAGGTGCTTCTTCAACATAACTGATGTAGATGGAATTTTCTCCCAGCGCCTTGATCCGAAGCGCCGCTTCATTCAGCAAAAACGTGTTCAAATTTCGAATGGCCACAAGCGATGAACTCTTGTAAAGAGCCGCAATCTCCTTTGCTTCGGAAACGGTCAACACTTCCACACTTGGCACCGCAAGCTCCACCGGCACGCGAATAACTTTCTTCGCGACATAGCGAAGAATCAGTCCGACGCCGACAATTGACGACGCAAAGATAAGCGCCTGATGTTTCTGGTAAGCGATCGTAAGCTCAATGAAAAATAAAATAATGGAGCCCGCCATCAGAAGAATTCTTTCGCGGCGCTTTAAATGGATATGGAAATTAGTGGCGGAAGAGCCCAGGTTAAGCGTGATCGCGCCAATAACGCCTATCGCGTAGAGCGCCGCGAGCCTTACAACGTCATGCTCAAAAACAAGTACCAGGCATGGAACCGTGACACCGACAATCAAGGCAAGCCACGGCATGCCATAGCGATTCAGAGAGGAAAAACTTCCCGGCAGCTCTTTGTCCTTGGCCATTAAAAACTGAATGCTCACAAAATCCGTGATCGCCGTATTCACCGCCGACAAAAGCAAAAATCCGAATACAAATGAGATGACGCGCCCAAACCACTGGCCGACATAATGGTCCCCGAGCACCCGAAGCATATCTTCCGCATGACCTGAAAGCCCCGGAATCGCGTTCATGGCCAAACCCAGAAGAAATGTAATCACCGACACTTCGATCAAAACAGGCCAAACTGCTTTCTTGGAAGTTTTCTCAATAGGCTCGACCATGATACCGGTCATATTGGCCACCGCTTCCACCCCGGAAAGCGCCAAAACAATCCCTACAAAAGTCGCCCAATTTGAAAACCAGTTTCCTTTCGGGAATACGAGCTCAACATGCCCAAGAGACGGAACAGTAAAGAAAAATAAAATCGTAACGCAGGCAGAAGCTACCAACCCAATCACCACCGCAATGTCGCCGCTGCGCGAGGGACCAAACCAATTGATAAGCCCGATAATAACCATGGAGCCGATGGCCCATAATTCAGGATGGGGCAAGTTAAAATAATGAAACGCGTCCAAAGAACTTAAAGACGCGGTGATCACATAATCCGCAATCAAAAGCAAAGCGCCGATCACGGCAAGAGATTTTGAACGATGCCTGACAGAAGAGTAAACACCTCCCCCATCCGGAGAAATCCGGCAAATGACCATATAACAAATGCCGATCATGGCCGTCAAAATGGACATAAGCCCCAAAAAAAACCAGGACGCATGGCCCGCCAAAGCAAAAGCAATTCCAAG
>JAHFFM010000013.1:2005-19689 GCA_023247935.1 Candidatus Omnitrophota bacterium
TAGAGAGCTACAGCGGATTCTTCCACTCTTTTCGGATACTGACAAGAATACCCAAGAAAAACACGATGACAATCGTGCGGACAAGAGTGGCAAGATTCGAAGAAATATTTTTTACACCAATTTTCGCCAACACGGTCGTAACGCCCGCAAACAAAGCCGCCCCAATGGCAAAAATTTTCCAATCCAGCATCAATTTTTTCGATTTACCTCCGGGCTTCGAAGATACGGTTAAAGGGAGTTTCGGTGACGCGTTTGAAAGACTTAAAACCGCCGGCAATCACTTTTTCGCGGAGCGCCGATTCAGAGGCGACAGCTCCAAGAGCGGGACCTTTGTGTGCCAGGGAATTGGGCGTGCAACAAAGCGTCGATGCAGCCGAGAACGTCCGGCCGATAGCGTTAAAATTTTCCTCCACCGTGTTGCCAGCCATGGGTTCGACGATGAGCGCGCTTCCGTCCGCGGCCAGCGTATCGCAGGCACGTTTCATCGCCCCAACCGGATCGCCCATGTCATGCAGGCAGTCGAAGAATGCGATCAGATCGTATTTATCTCCAGGAATATTCTCAGCCTTGACCACTTCAAAGCTCACTCGCTCCGAAAGACCTGCCTCTTTCGCCGCCTTTCGGGAGTATTCAATGGAAGCTGGGTGGCTGTCATATCCGACGAAATGAGAATTCGGATAAGCTTTGGCCATGATAAGCGTGGACGCGCCATGTCCACAACCCACGTCCGCAACCTTAGCGCCTTTTTTTAATTTTTCTTCTACGCCGGTGAGCGCGGGAATCCAGGTGCCGATCAAATGTGCCGTGTAACCGGGCCGAAAAAAACGTTCGGTGCCAATAAACAGGTCTGGGTCATGATCGCCCCATAACATCCCCTGCCCGCTTTTAAAATTGTCTCCGATGCGTGACTGCGCCTGAAGCATCGCCTTGATCACGTAAAATCCGCCTGCGATATAGAAAGGACTCGACTCGTTCGTGAGCGCTTCGGCTTGTTCGGGCGTTAAATGGTATTTTTGGCTCTGAGCGTCATATTCCACATACCCGCCCGCGGCCTGATTTATCAACCATTCACGGATGTATCGCTCATTTGTGCCGGTGCGGCTTGCTAATTCTTGGGAACTTAGCGGTCCATGCTGGGCCAGCGTCTTATAGAGACCCAACTTCACTCCAATGTAATTAAGCCCCGAACTCAACGCGGCGCCAAAATCCCCGACAACCTTGCCAAGGAATGCGTGTATCTTCTCTGAATCAATGGCCACTTTTTTTTGCTCCGCGATGCTCATAACGAAATTCCCCCGGATTCTTACAGATTTGCTTTAGCACCGGCCCCCACCACTGCGAAAGATGCTCAGGAGATGCCCATTTCTTTTTCTTTATCTAATTTTTATCACATGCAGGCGGCTTTTGCGGACAAACTGAAAGCCCGCCTTGCCGTGGAAATAGTCGTTCACAGCCCGCTTGGATTCCTCTCGGGTTTTGTAGTCATCGATGATCAGGTGCCCGCCGGACACAAGTCGTGGCGTCGTTCGCTCAAGCAAAACGCGCATCGGATCATATTCTCCACAGTCCAAGTGCACGAGCGCCAGCGCTCCCTTCGACACCAATGTCTCCTCATATGCTCCAGCGACAAGTGTAACGCTCAGACGTTCATCAACGCCGTGAAGTGTGAACTCTTCCCGCATCCGCATTTCAGCGCCAAATCCGGCATTAAACGGGTCATACACTGTGAAAACCCGGCTGCGACGCTTGGCATACGCAATCACGATCGCAGCACCGCCGAATCCACAGCCCGCCTGAAGAAAATCACCTTCGATACCATCCAACTCAAGATCCATTACGGTCTGCGCCAACTCACAGAGGGCGGCTTTGTTAATAGAAGTAAGTTTTTGAATCGCGACTGTTTCGACAACGCGATACACGTCAGGCTCTCTCACCGAAAACCGGCGAATCAAAAGAGCACCCGAAACTTTGGTTAGGCGCCCCCCATCCGTGCTTCTCCGACCCCTACCCTGCTCATAATTTCGCATTGAGATTATTACAACATTAAGATTTGCTGCCCCTTCGGTTCCTAACCCAGGGACATAAAACAAAAATCAAAACGTCAGTTGCGTTTTCGAAGAAGCTGGCTAGCCGGTACCTTGACTACTTTGCCATTGCGCCAAATATAGAGGGATTCCCCTGACTTGCTTCTTTCCCGGACCAACTTCCGGACGGCAGACTTTAGAGCTTTCTCAGCCTTTTCTTGGATCGCGGTGCTTGTCATTTGGCCACCTTAAATATAGTTTCATACTTATACTTATCTTCAATAAAAAGCTTACCATCTGCGGAGCTTGCAATCAAATGAGGCTTTTCTGTCGAATTATCAAAAAACATCCAATTATTAGCCTTGTCTTTATACAGAGTTTGAAAGTTATCAATTGTTCGTTGATACCTTCTTCTCACATCTTTCTCTGGGACATTATGACCCCCCTTAGAAACCCTCTGTTTAATACGCGCCAAAGAAAGCTGGACATCAGGAACCCATATAAAAAATAAAAAAATCTGATATCCTTCGGCCTTACTGAGGTTTCATTAATTAATGGGCACATTGGAAGCCCGGATAGATGCCAGATGCAAGGCGCGACGACGAAGGCGTAGTGGTAACTACGTCGAGGAGGAGCAACGCCGCAGATGGCATCTATCCGGGCTTCCCCTTTGGGGCTGGCCGATTTTCGGCTGCGACCCCGTCGCTCGATCGTCGGCATAGTTAAAACTATGCCTCCTACTCGCTTCTTGTCTCGCTCAAAAATCGGCTCAGCCAATGTGCCCATTAATTAATGAAACCTCAGTAAGTTTCTCAAATGTCCTTGCATAGCTTTTACCCGACAAAGTCGTTTCAAACCCAAAATCCTTTTTTTGAATGGCATATTGATTTATTTGCTTGAGAACGATTCTTCCCGCTTTCATCGCTGCTTGCTCCGGAGAAAATGAAAGCCCCTGCGCGATAATATCCGTATTAATAAAGCTGGGACAATGCACGTAAATAGGGAGAAACTCTTTTGCAAAAGTCGATTTTCCAGAGCCATTGGGTCCAGCAATGATGTAGAGGTTTTTAATTTGCATAAAGATTAAATGTCTTAATTTACCTGTTTAAACGTTAGGCTATTTTCTCCAACTACCTTGTTAAAAAATTCTTCATTCTCTTCTGCGTGCTCCAATACAAACTGAGCTGCGGACTTTTTAGTTGCACGAGATATCATTGGCGTCATAAAAAATAATAGAATCAAACCTATCCACCACTTATAAAATATGGCAATTCCAATAAAAGCTGGGATTGATAAAATCCAAACCCATGACCAAAATATATGAGCATACTGGTACTGTTTGGGAAGGTAATTGATTAAAATTAGCGCCTTAGAATTATCAATACCCGCCAGAATTCGGCGCTCGCTACGCAGCTTTTTATATTCTTGATATTCCATTTTTTCAACTTCATCCCAAATAATTAACACCTAACCCTCTAATGAGGGTCAAGCTCATCCGAGCGTCAATAATGCTAACGCTAAAATAAACCAATGTCAAAAGAGCTCGTGCCTATGCGCCGATAAGCGCCGTGATGCGCGCAGACTTACTTTTTCTTAACTGCCCGTTTAGCGTGTGCTGTGGAGTTGGCTTCCACTGCGGCGCGAATGAGTTGTTTAAATGCAGCTTCGTTGATCTTTTCTCCTTCGCGGAGATCGATGGCGCGGCGTGCGTTTCCTTCCAAGCTGGAGCTGAAACGGTTTCGCCATCCGGATGTTTTGTTGGTTTCATGCTTTCTCTGATCTCTTCTACTTCTTCATCCCTAGTACGCCTATTTGAAATCCAAAAATGACCGCGGAGCGCATGATACGATAACCCAATCCCTGCTCAGGGTCGGGATAGCGTAAAAAACGGATACTCTCTTTGGAAAGATCAAATTTAAAAACAAATTTAGTCCAAGCCCATTCAATCTGCGGGCTTTCAAAACCTAAATCGAGCGGAAAACTATTTGTATTTGCGTATGACTGCGACAAGAACACCTCCTGTTTTAAGTTCGGTTTGTGGAATAATCGGTGAATATTTTTTATTGGCAGGAAGAAGCCTGACTCTCGAACCTTCCTTTTCATAATACTTCAAAGTCCATTCCCCATCTACTTCCGCCACAATGATGTCGAGATTTCTTGGCTCCTTCCCTCTTTCAATCAAAACAAAGTCGCCCTCATGGATACCCGCATCGATCATGGAATCTCCGCTCACCTTTAAAAGAAAGGTATGCTCATGATCCCGGACCAAAAACTCATCCAAATTTAGGGTATCGGTATGCGTCTCTTCCTCAGCCGTCGGAACCCCGGCCTGGATAGCGCCCAAAAGCTTCACCCCCGCCAGCTTGTCCCACAGAATCCTTCCCTTAAAATCTTTTTGAAGGAAATTCTTTTCAATCAATTGATTCACCAAGAAATGCGCCGAGGCCTTAGACCGGTAATCAAAAAGGGCTCTCACCTCTTCAAAAGTCGGCGGCCGGTGATGGGAAACAAAAAACTCCCTTATCTTTTGTACAGCCCGAGCAATATCAATCGGTGGTTTTGGCATACCCCCTACTATAAACGAACGTTCGTTTGTTTTCAAGTAAAAAAATAAACCGAACAACATTCCAAAGGAATACGATAACTGCGTACCTCTCCCCTTCGAGTATCGTTCGGTTAATTCGGTTTACTTCCCGGTGGTAAGCACCACTCGAAAACGGGCCTTTCCGCTCATCATGCGTTCATAGGCTTCGCGGGAACGCGCGGGTATTGAAGGCCCCCGGCCAAAGCCCTCCCTGGACGAGCGCATCGCTATGACAGACGCCACAAGCCTGAACTTTGATCCGCACTTGTCCGGCCGCAGGCTGGGGAATTGCACGTTCGACTAATTCGAAAGATCCGCCCGCGCGAGAAATTTGTATGGCACGCATTTTAGACGCAACCAAATCTTTTTTTAGATAAGCATCCGCCTCAGACCGCGAGCGGTAAGTGATGACATTTGGATGTTTGGAATAATGAGAAAGGGTCAAAACGTTGAACCCGATATCCATTGCCGGATCGGGAAGCACGCGGAGGATTTCCTTTACCCACATCGTATCAAAAATCTCCATTGATTCTTCTATCACGAATTTGACGGCTGGCTCTATGGCCCTGACCGATGAGAAATCAGTTAAAAGCGTACTTTGCTTAAGCAAAGTATTTTTGATCGGGTCAAAACGACCCGGTTTTAACCTCTCCCACCCGTTTATAGTTGGCGATGATGACGCCCTTTGGTGAAACTTTGCTGTCTGTTAAAGCAAAAGCTGACTTGTTTCGGCGTACCCGTGTAGAAGCACTACCGGACTCCCCTTACCTCCGATAAAATAATGGATACGCGTTCCATTGACATCGGCAATTTGTTCAGCGAAACCGGCGGGTCCGTCAGACGCCAGCGCCGTTGATGAGGTCCCAGCAAACAACAGGACGGCAAAGACCATCATCCTGATAAAAAAATTTCGTTTGAAAAACATAGCACCTCCTTAATTTTTTACAGGATCTGCCCCAAACAACCTTTTAGTAAACTGTCTTGATAATTTTTCCTACACCCTCGATCAAGTCATTTATTTGTTCAGTTTTAATTTCATCTTGAACATTATGGCTGCAAAGATTTCTTATATCTGCAAGATGTTGAATAAATCTCCAAGTAGGCATATCAATAACATTGCTATCTTTAAGTAATTGATTATAATCATTTATTGTAGGTTTATTTTTATTAATTTTTAATTTGTGAGCGTTGCAAATCTCAAGTAAATGCTTTTCTAATATCACTCCAACTATCACTCCAGCGGCGCGTGAAAAACCATTTTTAGCAAGTTCTCTTGCGGCGTCTAATTCTGAATCAAATAAATTTGCTTGTAGAATTTGTTTAATTTCAAATAGAGAGCTTTCAAACCTCTGCTCAACAGATCTTAAAATATTCAACTGTTGGACAAATTGTGGGATAGCGGCATCCGGACCAACTACTTTCTCCTTAGAATACCCTCTCGTGATAGATAAACCTTGAAGGTAATCTTCGATAACATAGTTTTCGTATGATATCGCTTTTCTTCCTTTTGGCTTAATATAGTGCCGAACAAAATCATCGATACGATCCGGTAATATAGTTTTAACAATAGAAATGGATTCTGAATACCAATTTTGATATTTTTGATAAAAAGAAGGTAGTCTTTTTATAAATTCCTCAATAGCTAATTGCTGAGACTTTTCATCTTTATGCAATGTCTCAATTTTTTTTCTAAGCTGGGCTTTAAATTCTTTTGGATAACACTCAAATTGAATTGAATTCAATAAATCTCCCCCGAATTTAATTAGACGCTTTAAATCGTCTTTATATTTTGAAAAATTATCTATGGCCATAAATTACCTACATTCTCGAATGACTGCGTAAACTAGGAGATAAATCATCCTTAGCTTCGGATAAATTAAACACATTAATATGATTTTGGATTTCTGTTTTTTGCTGAATAAATCCAAAACTACCGGATACATATTTATGAATAATACTTGTCACCAGAGTTTGATAGGGCACCCCCTCTTCAGCTGCCTTCGCTTTGATCGAGTTAAGATCAACCTTTGAAATTCTAATGTTCATTCTCTGATCTTTACGAAGAGTATCTCGAGCAATTTTTGCATACTGCTCAAAATTTTCTTTCTTAGAACCAACCTCTTCCCACGCCCCATTCTCTATTGCATCAAGAATTTCTTGTTCTTCCTTATCCAATTTATATTTTTTCATTGTATATCTCCTAAAATATATTTTTTAGTTAACTTGCCGCTCGGGATAATCGTTTTCAGAAAAATTTTTTGAGAATCTTCGACGAATGGAATGATGTAAATATATTTATTTACTTCTATTATAAACTGCTTCTGGTGCTTATACGTACCTTTGCCAGCAATAATATCGCGAATATTGCCAGCCTCAATGTGTGCCACAATCGCCTCAAAAGAAATCCCTCTTTCTTCGCTCAGCTTTTGGTTTTTTTCTTTATCCCAATCAAATATCTTTCCCATTAAACAAGTTTATCTTAATGTGTGCCTTTTGTCAATACATATAGCCTGCCCCTGCGGGTGTAATCCCAAAGCAACCTGAGCATATTTGCAGATGTTAACCGTTAATCTCTCCCCTGCGAACGTCGCTTGGCTTATTCATTGCGAATGTTTTAAACTTTTTGAATATGAAAGTACCCGCTCCAGCGGCAGCTTCATCTCGGCCTTTTCGATATCCACGGTTTTTTTCGTTTGCAGAATGGTGAGGGAGTCCACCCTCTTGAGATCCCAAACCATTCCCAGCTTCGCCAGAACGGCGATCAGCCATTTGCTTGGATCCCATTGGTACCAGCGCACACCATTGCGATAGTCGGTCGGGAACCGGTGATGAAAACTATGGTAGCCTTCGCCGTTCGTAAAAAAAGCGGTGACCCAGTTGTCTTTGGCCGTCGAATGGACGTCATATGTGGCCTTGCCAAAGGTATGACAGACCGAATTGATGCAGAAAGTCGCGTGATAAACAAGGGTCAGACGGACACACACGGACAGAACAAACGCTCCGAGCGCATGTCCCGTCAAGGCGCCTAAAAGTACCGGCAAAAGAATTCCGGACGCAACCCCCCAAGCCACGTAATGGTCGTGCTGATGCCTTACCAGCTTGTTCTGCAGGAGGTCTTTGACGTTGCTGTAATCAGGCCACTGCTTCCATAGAGTCATCCATCCGATGTGAGCATACCAAAAACCTTTTTTGATACTGTAAGGATCGCGCTCCGTATCCACGTAGCGATGATGGTCGCGATGTCCGGAACACCAGGTCAGCGCAGATTGTTCAAACGCGGCCGCTCCGAAAAAGAGAGCCAGAAACTGGATGAATTTGCCCGCTTTAAAAGTACGGTGCGCAAAAAGCCGGTGATACCCCGCCGTAATGGCAAATCCCGTTGTTACAACAAAAAAAGAAAGGAGCGCTGCTTCGGAAAGGGAGACCCCGAAGCGGTGGATATATAAAGGCGCGCCGATAATCGCTCCTGCCGTCGTGACCGCAAAAAACAGAATGACTGGCCAATTGTTGGCTTTGATCATTTTCGACCCAAAAATATAAATCTCCGTCATATCCGAAGGAAGGCTCGGGGTGAGCTTCTTCATAAATATCCCCCAGTCAACGCCGCCTGATCAAAGAGCGCAAATTCTTTAAACTCTCCCGCCTTTCTTCTTCAAGCGTGTTTTCGATGAAGTCATGAAGCGTGCGGCAAGCATCCACCGTGGTGAATATGCCAACAGGTTTCGCATTCTCCATGAGAATAACCGACCCCAGATGCTCTCTGGCCATTACGCCTACGACTTCGCGAAGCGGCGTATTGGGATAAGCAATATAGGGTTTTTCGGAGCAGGCGTCGATGACCAGAAACTGTTTGGAATCGATTGCCTCGATCTGCATGGCCATGTCCAACTCGCGTTGGCTTAATATTCCCACCACAACGCCGTCCCTGGTTACCGGAAGATGGCGAATGCCAAACGTTGTCATAATTTTTCGTGCTGTCTCCAGCCTTTCCCTGCCCTCGATGGTTTGGGGTTGCTGGGTCATGAATTCCTGCATAAGTGGCTCTTTATTTTCCATTGGATTCTCCTATGTTAAAAGTCTTTCCAGAAGCGTTTGTTGTTCCTTTTTGATTTCATCGGGCAGGGAGCTGCCTAATTTCTTAAAGAATTCATTTTGAGCTTCCACTTCATCCAGCCATTCTTTTTGATCAATTCCCAGAAGCTTTGTCTCGAACTCTGCAATCGAAAGACCGGTCCCTTCAAGATTGATGTCCCTGGGATCGGGCATAAAACCGATAGAAGTTCTGACAGCGCCAATCTTTTCTTCAGCGCGATTTAAAATCCATTCGAGTACCCTCAGGTTTTCCCCAAAGCCGGGCCAAACGATTTTTCCGTCAGAATCCTTTCTGAACCAGTTCACATGAAAAATCTTGGGTGAATTCTTCATCTTCTTTCCCATTTCAAGCCAATGACGGAAATAGTCCCCCATGTTGTAACCGCAAAAAGGCAGCATCGCCATGGGGTCTCGCCGGACTACACCCACCTTTCCAGTTGCCGCGGCTGTAGTTTCAGACGCCATCGTTGCTCCCAGATAAACGCCGTGCTGCCAATTAAACGCCTGGTAGACAAGCGGCGCCAACGTCGCGCGTCGTCCGCCGAAAATGATCGCACTGATCGGAACGCCTTTCGGATTTTCCCATTCCGGTGAAATGGAAGGGCATTGCCTGGCAGGCGCCGTAAAACGGCTGTTGGGATGAGCTCCTTTATCCGCCGATGCCGGCGTCCAAGGTTTTCCTTTCCAATTAATACCTTCTGCGGGCGGCTCGCCGTCCATTCCTTCCCACCAAACAGTCCCGTCTTTCTTTTTTAGCACGTTCGTAAAAATAGTGTTTTTGCGGATGGTGGCGATCGCATTCGGATTGGATTTCATATTTGTGCCGGGTGCCACTCCAAAAAAACCAGCTTCCGGATTCACGGCCCAAAGTCGGCCGTCCTCGCCGATTCGCATCCAGGCAATGTCGTCGCCAACGGTCCAAACTTTATATCCTTTCATGGAATCCGGAGGAACAAGCATCGCGAGATTCGTCTTGCCGCACTGACTTGGAAAAGCGGCTGCTACGTACCGGATTTCTCCTTTGGGATTTTCAATTCCCGCAATCATCATATGTTCGGCAAGCCAGCCTTCCTTATTACCCAGCCAGGAGGCGATCCGCAAAGCCAGACATTTCTTTCCCTGGAGCACGTTGCCGCCATAATTGGAGCCCACGCTCCAGATCGTGTTGTCCTCCGGAAAATGACAGATAAAACGCCGGTGGTCGTCCAGGTCCGCTTTTCCGTGAAGGCCTTTCGTAAAATTTGTCGAATTAGCCAATTCGTCCAACGCAATTTTTCCCATGCGGGTCATGATGCGCATATTCAGCACTACATAAAGACTGTCCGTAAGCTCAATGCCGATCTTGTTAAAAGATGAGCCGGGAATTCCCATGATGTAGGGAACCACATACATCGTCCTTCCCTTCATCGATCCGTGAAAAATTTCGGAAAGTTTTTTATAGGCCTCCTGCGGGTCCATCCAATTATTCGTAGGTCCGGCGTCTTTTTTATCTTTCGTGCAAATATAGGTCAGTCCTTCGACGCGGGCCACGTCGTTTTCTTTGCTCCGGGCGTAAAGACAGCCTGGGGACTTCTCCTGATTCAATTCTTCCACTTCGCCGTTTTCGATTGCTTGCCTCGTAAGGATGGTTTTTTCTCTTTCCGAACCGTCACACCAATAAACCCCATCCGTTTCGCACAGAGCGGCCATAGCACGGATCCAATCAAGCACCATCTTATTTTTTGTAGGGGCTTTAAACCCGGTTATCGAAGCAATCATCTTGTTCTCCTGAAAAATTGTGTTTTGATATTGTTCGGGTTTAAGATTAGCTTAAAACAACGGCTAAAAAAATCGGGGCATACCCTGTATTTACGCCACGGGAATACCGGGGGGCTTATAGGGGTTTTCCTGATAAAGCTATCAATGCTTTGGGCTGAATAGTTAGACTTGAATCAGCTTAGCCTGTGGCTTTGAACCCATTCGACGGCGGCGCGTGTGAGTTTGGCTGCATTGTCTAGATGGAGTTTAACTTTGATGTGTTCGCGGTAGGATTCGACGGTCTTGATACTCAAATGGATGCGTTCGGCAATATCACGGGTCCTTAAACCCTCGC
Organism: Candidatus Omnitrophota bacterium; assembly: GCA_023247935.1. GTDB lineage: Bacteria > Omnitrophota > Gorgyraeia > 2-02-FULL-51-18 > 2-02-FULL-51-18 > JAHFFM01. The sequence continues at coordinate 12,798 of JAHFFM010000013.1, forward strand.
CAATCAGCCTGAAAACTTCCAATTCTCTGTCACTTAAATTTTCAATGGGATCGCTGGACGCGGTGTCGGCGCCCGCCATTTTTTTAAGCAATTTTGAAGACGCTTCCGGACTAAGATATATGTCGCCTCCCAAAACCTGCCGGATGGCTTTGACAATATTCTCCGTCGTCGCCTCTTTCATAATATAACCCCGAGCGCCCGCTCGAAGCGCCCGCTCGGCATAAAGCCCTTCGCTGTGCATGGACAAAACAAGCACCGGTAAATTCGCATGGCGCACTTTAAGGTCTTTTATAAGCTCAAGGCCGCTCGCGTCTTTAAGCGTCAGGTCCACGATCGCAATGTGGGGCTTACTCTTTTGAATCCCTTCGATTGCCGAGGGAATGTCCGGCGCCTGACCGCAAACCAGAAGATCCGCCTCCTGATCAATCAACTCTTTGAGACCCTGACGCATGGCCGGGTGATCATCTACCAGAAAAACTTTACTTTTCTTTAATTGTTTAGATTTTTTTTTCATGGCGTAAGAGGCACAACACATCTGACCACAGCCCCGCCTTTTGGTCTCGCTTCCACGGTGAGGGAGGCATTCAGCACGGCGGCGCGCGAACGCATGATATGTATACCCAAACCTTTTTGTTTTCTCCCCGATTTCACAAAAGGCTTGCCGTCATTTTCTATCGTAAGCTGAGCTTCATTATCGCCTTTTCGGTCAAAACTGATCCAAATATTTTTTCCTTCCCCGTGCTTAACCGCGTTATTGACCGCCTCGCGGGCGATGCGGTACAAATGCATGGCAGACTCATCCTTGATCTTGATAAAGTTCCCATTCGAAACGAACGTACACTGAATGTTGAAGGTTTTCTCCATCTCACGCGCTAATTTTTTGAGCGAATAAAAAAGATCGTCGGATTGCATTTCGAGCGCATACAATCCCTGCGCCAGCTCCCGGGTCTGCACAACCGCCTGATTGATGAGCCCCACCACCCGCTTTGCGTCCTTTGCCGCACCGGCTGAACTTCTTGCCAGTTTTTTTTCCAGCAACTTGGCGACAATGGCTGTGGACGTCAAATGCTGGGCAACGCCGTCGTGCAGTTCCTGGCCGATTCTCCGTTGTTCATTTTTTGTGATCTCGAGAACCGTTTTTTCCAGATTTCGCCGCTCGGTGATATCAATGCCCGTTCCGATAACGTATTCCAAATTGCCCTTCCTGTCAAAAAGTCCGGAATTGGACCAGGTGATCAGGCGTTTTTCTCCGTCTTTGGTCAGCCAATAGGTCTCAAAATGATTCGGAAAATTCTTGGGGTCGGAAACGAGAAAGTTTTGCACGGTCCGGTCCTTATCCTCGAACACCGGAAAAAAATCCCAAAAATGCTTCCCTGTAACCTCCTGGAAGGAATAGCCGGTAGTCTCTTCGCAGGCGCGGTTAAAATTAATAATGCGGCCCTGCCGGTCTAGCACCATGACAAGAGAACGCACCGTGTTCAGCACCGTGGCCGTAAATTCGTTTTGCTTTTTAAGATCATCCTGGTAACGCTTCATCTCGGTGATATCACGGATAACGCCGGTAAAGAACCGTTTATCCCCTTCTCTGCGGCCCTCGCTGACGCCGAGAAACAACGGAAAGATCGTGCCGTCCTTTTTCTTCCCGACCACTTCGCGGCCGATGCCGATGATCTTCGTTTGTCCGGTACGCAGGTAATTGCAGATATACTGGTCATGTTCGCTGCTGTAAGGATTGGGCATCAGCATGCTGACATTTCTTCCGATCAATTCTCCGGAGGTATAACCAAACATTTTTTCGGTGGCAGGATTGACGGATTGCATAATGCCATTCTCATCGATGGCAATGATGGCATCGATAACGGTATTGAGAATTGACTCGACACTTGGAGTATTCGTGTTAGGAGAAACTGTATTCTTCATATTATTAACGAATTTTATCATTAATTAAAAATTAAAGGAAATAAACCCCGAGCCATAATATCATCTCAGTCCTTTACATCATATTTCATATATGATACACTTTAGTCATAATTATGAAAAATAAGAAGAATTTACTAGAACAACTGAAACCCCTGACTCATTTCAGCAAAGACAGTTTGTGCCAGTTGGGCAAGCAATTGGGGATTGCTGATACTACGGTCGATACATATATTAGCCGTTTTTTAAAATATAAAGAAATTCTTTCTCTTAAAAATGGGCTGTATGTCTCGAGTGATTTTTTCAGAAGCCATAGAAATGATATTTCCTATTTCTACTACCTGGCTAATATCATCCGCACACCTTCGTACGTCAGTTCATGGTCCGCTCTTCAATTTTATAATCTGGCGACGGAAACCATACATAGCATTACCTCCGTCACGCCAAAAATCACCAGGAACTACGATACAAAAACCGGTAATTATACCTATCAGACCATCAAAGAAAGTTTGTTCTCAGATTTTTTTCTGATGTCGAAAGATCCGGCTTTTCCTGCATCAACTACCTTACTAGCGAAGAAGTCTTCTTTTGAATTTGATTTTTTTATCGCTTCCCCGTCCAAAGCCCTGTTTGATTTGCTCTATTTTAAAACTCGCCAGTTTCGCGGCATTAAATCAAAAGACATTAAAATTTTGATCGAAGAATTACGTATAGATATTGACGAAATGGATAAAAAGGAACAGGCCAAATTTTATGCGATAACTCAGAAACATATCCACAATGAGTGAACAAATTCTTTCCAAGCTAAAGAAAAAGCTTGATGAGCTTGCCCCGCAGGGCGAGCTTGACGCCGAAACGCTCCGTAACGCTCTTAAGGAAGAACTTCAGTTTTACGTCCTAAATTTTATTTATCATCATCCTGAATACAATAAATGGGTGATGTACGGCGGCTCCGCGCTTCGAATTATTCACGGGTTAGATCGCATGTCGGTTGATTTGGATTTTGAAGTCTCCTGTGAAATAACGAAAAGTTTTTTGGATAAATTAAAAAAAGAAATTGAGGACCACTTTTCCCGTACACACAACGCTCATCCGGACTTTTTCACCGCAAAAATTGTCGCAGGCAGAGGATTGCTGCTTAAGTTCAACGCTGGAAAAGCCTTAAACCTAGGCCATCCGTCAAACCAAGTACATATCAAGATCGACCTAAACCATTTTAATGCCTCTAAAACGGCGACTGAACGACGGCCCATCAATCAAAGCCAGTTTTCCTTCGTGGTAGTGACATACAATATGTCGGCGCTTATGGCTAGCAAAGTGGCCGCGATCTTTCTGCGCGGCACACGCGGCGTAGGTAAAGTCTTTTATGAGGAAAAAGGACGCGATATCTACGATCTCCTGTGGTACATGAACAATAAGATAGTGCCTGACCTTGATTATTTGACAGCTAAAAATGTCAAAGAGGCCAAAGATTTACGCACCCTTTTTGACAAACTCACGATCAAGATGAACGGTGTAAGCGATGCAAATCTCAGGCAGGATCTTTTGCCGCTTTTTGTGAATCGTGGTTATATTGAAAACTGGCTCAAAAACTGGATGGAAAGTTACTTACAACTCATTGAATCGTATAAAATTTGTACCGTCACAACACTGGAAAGCATACGAGTGCATCAGTATTTTGACACGGATAACTTTTCATTTACATTGGCTTATAACACCGAGGAGGAAAACAAGTTTTGCAGAATACGCTATGTCGTCAGTGACTATTGGATTGAATATCGAGAAGGAGATTTATCTATTAAGTCGGATAAAAATATAAATAATGTTGTTAAATTCACCCGTGACGGCGTGAGCAACCGGGCTCTTCCCGAAGAAAAACTCCGGCAATACGCGACTCTTTTCTATCAAAAGACTGAAAATTATTTAAAAAAAACAAACAGAATCATATTAGGCAGAAATATCGCTACTAAACTCATCAGGATGACGGCAGACCATTTGAACCAGAAAGAACAAATCGTTCTGAATAAATCAGCGTTGTTATCCTGCGAACTTGGCGATTTATTGAAATAATGATCCGCATTTTACGCCAAAAAGAGGCGCCATTAAAATTATCCCCACTGAACGCGTCTGGCGCCCAAAGACGGAATTCCCTTTATTTTCATATCTTGTCAGACAGGATCAGAGTAGCCATAACTTATACTCGGCTAACGCGTCGGCCATTAGCTGGTTAACGCAAAAACCTTGAACTTCTCGTGAATTGCATCTCGAACCTTGCGAAACTCATTCAGGACTACCTCCGTCACTTCTCCCTTATGCGGAGGGTCTGGGAATGACCAGTGTAATCTCTGTGATGGGCCGGGAAAAATCGGACAAGATTCGTTAGCCTTATCACAGACAGTAATGATGTAATGAAAATGCTTTCCTAAAAACTCCTTCACGTGTTTTGAACGATGATGCGATATATCGATGCCTATCTCGTTCATCACCTGGATCGCGATCGGGTTCACCTTTGAGGGTTCAGAACCGGCGCTCTCAACTTCAAACTTGTCAGAACCGTAATGACGCAGAATCCCTTCGGCCATTTGAGACCTGCAGGAGTTTCCGGTGCAAAGAATAAGAACTCTGGTTTTCATGTTCTTTTTAAGACCTCCAATAAACCGATAGCCATTAATCCCCCAACAATCTGACTTGTCCAATAAAGCGGGACAAGAGCTAAAGGCAGCCGCTTGGCAGCCACAAAAGCGAGCGTGACCGCCGGATTAAAATGAGCGCCGGATATATGGCTGACAGCAAAAATCATGATCGCAATCGTCGATCCCCACGCGACTGGAATGATAAACGGAGGAAATATCTGGGGGTATCGTTCCGTCAAAATAATGCTGCCTCCCCCGACGAAGATCATCGTAAAAGTACCGATCATCTCTGCCAGAGCTTTTTGTGTTAGCGGCATTTTATATCCGTATAAGCAGATATATTAGACAAAAAATTATTTACAGCAACCCACCAAACAATTCCTGTTCGCATAAAGGACCTTTAGATCTTTGCAACACTCATCCAATTCAGCACAGCAGCCTGAAACTGCCTTGAGGAGCATGCTGTATATCTTGGAAGCGGGTTTAGACAACCGATAATGCATCCACAAACCGCGCTTCCTTCCCTCCACCAATCCTGCCCGTCTAAGATAAGCCAGGTGTCTCGAAATTTTCGACTGGGGTTCCTTCAACACCTTGATGATGTCGCAAACGCACAACTCGCCCACATTCAGAAGATTTAGGATGCGAAGACGGGTTTCGTCCGCTAGAGCGTTAAAGATAACTTTTGAGTCTGCGAGTTTCATGGCTAAAGTGTATCTGCTTATACAGATATAGTCAATAATCTATAGCGGGGTTAAATCTAATTACTTCTTTCTGAATAGAGCATACAAAAACTCTTGCGACGTATCAAAAGGCGTTTTGTGGACATATTTGCGTCTATTTTGTCGGCATTCTTCCTAAATGCTTATGACAATCATCATGGGTGTGTCTGTGGTGCTCTTCTCCGAGCTTTCCATCCGGATCGACATGGATCGTAGCCTGCCCTAGCTGCGGTAGATGATGAACCAGTTGATGATTTACTTCTTTTGCTATCTCATGTCCTTCGGAAACGGAAGCATCCGATCTCACAGAAATATTAATATCCGCATAAAGCTTGTGGCCTATCCAACGAGCCCTGACTTCACCAATTTCTCTTACTCCTTTTACGTGCTCGGCCGCATGGTGAATTTCATGAAGAATATCGGGTTCAATGCCATCAAGCATTCTTGTAAACACCATCCTGGCTGAGTCCCAAACAACCCATAGGATCAATAATGTGATAAGCAGGCCTATGATCGGGTCGGCAAGAGGAAACCCAAGCCAAATGCCCACTGCGCCAGCCAATACCGCAAGACTCGCCCATCCGTCCACACGGGCATGATAACCATCGGCGATAAGCGCGGCGCTGCCTATCTCCTTTCCGACCTTGATCCGGAATATCGCAACACCCTCGTTTCCGACAAAGCTGACAACAGCCGCCAAAACAACCACTCCTAGATGGCCTACCGCTTCGGGATGAATAAGACGCCTAATCGATTCGTAACCGGCAACAATGGCGCTAAGGAGTATCAACAAAACAACAAGCACGCCTGCCAAGTCTTCGACACGCCCATAACCATAAGTGAATTTCTTGCTGGGTTTGAGTCTCGCAAACATAAAAGCAATACCAAGAGGAATGGCGGTGGCCGCATCACCGAAATTATGGATCGTATCCGCTAAAAGCGCAATACTATTTGAAGCAATCACAACGACAAGCTGAAGTAAAGCGGTGCCCATTAAGGCAACGAAAGACCACTTAACGGCCCAAAGCCCGCGCTCGTGACTGACAATAGAGGGGTCTATTGCTCCGTGAGTGTGCCCATGATGGTTATCACCGTGATCGTGGTGATGATGCTCGTGATCATGTGGCATTGAACATATTCTCCTTATCGTCTAGAATTAGGCCTGTGAGTTTTCATATGCTATGCCCCCCTAGGGCATACAGTCAAGGAGAAATATGGCACATCGTCACTCCATTACAACAGAAGAAAAGATTAAGAGATTTAACCGGATCATCGGGCAATTAAACGGGATCAAGGAGATGATTAAAGGAGACCGCGATTGCCCGGAGGTTCTTATACAAATCACCTCCGTCCGTGCGGCACTTGCAAAAATCGGGCTTATGATGACCGAAGATCACCTGGAACACTGTGTGGCGACTTCTTTTCAAAAAGGCAAAGGGCAAGATTCAATCAAGTCCCTGACCAATGCATTAAAACAGATGCTTAAGTAAATTTTACGCCTATTGACCTTCGCATAAATAATAGGAAATTTGGACGAGAGGATTTTGGAGCGAGACAAGGAGAGAGAAGGAGGCATAGCGGGGACTATGCCGACGACGAACGACGCAGTCGCAGCCCAAA
>JAHFFM010000014.1 GCA_023247935.1 Candidatus Omnitrophota bacterium
AGCTTTGCGCGACAAGGTCGTTTCTTGAGCGACCTGTATGAAGTTTGTCCGCCAATGAACCTAATTTTGATTTGAGCAGTGATTGGAGCGCTGAATGGATGTCCTCTTCACGCTCGTCAAGCCTGAGCTTTCCATCCGCGTACTGTTTTTGTAGCAAAGAAATAGCACGCAAGAATTTTTTCTCTTCCGCAGAAGACAAAACGCCGCATTTTTTAAGCGCTTTTACGTGGGCCGCATCGATTTTAAGGTCATAAGGCAAAAGCCTGCGATCCCATACCAAAGAAGCGCTGAATTTTTCAAAATCTGCGTCTATTTTCTTTTTAAACCGTCCGCCCCAAAGCTTGGCTGACATAAAATACCTCTTTTATTTTTTATAAGGCAATGCCCACAAATCAATGAAACCCTTAGCAAGCTTCTGATCAAACTTATCTTTCGCGCTGTAAGTGGCAAGGGTTTCTTTGTATAAAGAATGAGGTGATTTTCTTCCCACGACATGAGAGGAATATTTTCTAAGCTTCACCCTTATCGTGCCTGTCACTTTTTTTTGAGTTTCTTCCACAAAAGCGTCCAAAGCGGAACGAAGCGGCGTAAACCAAAGACCGTAATAAACCAACTCCGCGTATTTATGAGAAATGCCCTCTTTGTAATGCAAAAGCTCGCGGTCCAAAACCAAACTTTCGAGATCCTTGTGCGCTTGTATTAAAATCGTCGCAGCAGGGGCTTCGTAAGTTTCTCTGGATTTGATGCCTATAAGGCGATTTTCAATCATATCCATACGGCCAATTCCATATTGAGAGCCTAAAGCATTCAGCTCTTCAATCAAATCCAGCCCGGATTTTTTCGAGCCATTCAATGAAACGGGCACCCCTTTTTCAAAACCGATTTCAATTACCTGCTCTTTTAAATTTCTTTTTTCGGCCCCTCTTGTCCACTGAAATGCGTCTTGCGGCGGCTCTACATTGGGATCTTCCAAAATTCCCGCTTCTACGCTGACACCCCAAATATTCTTATCAATGGAAAAAGGGCTTTTCTTGGTGACGTCGATTGGAATGTCGTGTTTAAGCGCATACTGGATTTCTTCTTCACGTGATTTAAATTCCCATTCCCTTACGGGAGCAAGAATTTCCAGTGAGCCGTCCAGCGCCTGCGTCGTGACTTCAAAGCGGACCTGATCATTGCCTTTACCCGTACAGCCATGCGCCACAGATGTGGCGTTTTCTTGATGCGCTACAGCGACCTGCTCGGCGGCAATTAAAGGGCGTGAAAGCGCGGTCGCGAGCGTGTAACGGCCTTCGTACACAGCTCCGGCTTTAAGGGCCGGCCAGATATAATCCGTTACAAATTTCTTCTTCAAGTCTTTTACAACGACTTTGGAAGCGCCCGCTTTTTTTGCGCGTGCAATTGCAGCGTCGGTTGTTTTCTCCTGCCCGACATCCGCCATATAAGCCACCACGTCATAACCGCGCTCTTTAAACCATTTAATCGCGACGGACGTGTCCAGACCGCCCGAATAAGCCAGCACAACTTTTTTCATCAAAAACTCCTGTTATCTTTTTGCCGTCATCAAATAATAAATCAAAGCTTTTTGAGTATGAAGCCTGTTTTCCGCTTGGTCAAAAATAGCTGAACGCGGGCTTTCGATCACTTCATCCGTGATTTCTTCGCCGCGATGCGCGGGAAGACAGTGCATCACGATGGAATCCTTCGGAGCCTTGCTCAAAATAGCGGAATTGACTTGAAACGGCTGAAAATCCCGCAAACGTTGTTCGCGCTGCTTTTCCTGTCCCATGCTTACCCAAACATCCGTGTAAACGGCATGCGCATTTTTGATGGCCGTGAATGGGTTGTTGGATAAATTGATCTTAGAACCGGTTTCCTTGGTGATGAGTTTAATATCTTTTAATATTTCTTCGCTGGGTTCATAACCCTTCGGAAGGGCAGCCGATAAATTAGCCCCCACTTTCGCGGCGCCGTATAAAAGGGAGTTCAGCACATTATTTCCGTCCCCGATATAAGCGATGTTGATTTTATCCAGCGTCCTGAATTTTTCACGAATCGTAAAAAGATCCGCTAGTGTCTGGCAAGGGTGATACGAATCACTTAAGCCGTTAATCACCGGAATGGAGGCGTTTCGCGCGAAATCCTCGATTTCGGAATGGGCATAAGTGCGTATCACCGCCGCGTCCGCATACCGGCACAGAACGCGCGCGATATCCTTTAAAGACTCTCTTTCTCCTAAGGGATGCTCCTGAGGCGCCATGTAAACGGCGCATCCACCCAATTCCTGCATTCCCACCTCAAACGATACGCGGGTTCTCATGGAAGGCTTCTGAAAAAGCATGACCAGCGAATGACCTTTTAATTTGCCATAAAAAACCTCTGGGTTTTTTTTCATTTTTTCAGCCAGAACGAATAACGCGCTGAGCTCTTGAGAAGAAATTTCTTTCATGCTCAAAAAATCTTTGAACGCCCAAAGCTTGGCCGTGCTTTTTTTGGAAATGCTTTTTGCCGGTAAACTTGCTTTTTTCTTGCTCGAATCTTTCATACGGACCTACTCCCTTCCTTTAACTTCATCTCTTAAAACTTCATCCAAAATCCCTATTGCATGATCCACTTCTTTTTCTTTCACGGTCAACGGAGGCATGATCCTCAATACGTTTTGTTGAGTGCAGTTAATTAAAAGACCGCGCTTCAAACACTCCTCGTATACGCCTTTTCCTTCCATCTTCAGTTCTATTCCAGCCATCAGTGCCACACCCCGAATTTCACGGATCAGGGAATGTTTCTTGCTCAAATCATGCAATTTTTTGAATAAGTAAGAACCCACAATCACGGCGTTATTGAGAAGTTTTTCTTTCTCAATAGCCTCAAAAACCGCCAATGAAGCCGCGCAGGCCAAAGGGCTGCCGCCAAAAGTTGTGGCATGTGTTCCCGGCTGTAAAACATCCGCTATTTCTTTTTTGGCCACCATGGCGCCGATAGGAAAGCCGCCTCCGAGCGATTTCGCCAAAGTCATGATGTCCGGCTCAAGGCCATAATTTTTGAACGCGAACATCCGCCCCGTACGGCCCATCCCGGTTTGCACCTCATCAAAAATCAAAAAAAGTTTTTTATCCTGACACAATCTTTTAACGGAAGATAAATAAACTTGGTCCGCCACATGAATGCCGCCCTCTCCCTGAATAGGCTCCATCACAATCGCGATTGTTTTGGACGTAACCGCACGCTCCAACGCCTTAAAATCATTAAACGGCACATGCTTAAATCCTTGAGGGATGGGCTCAAAGCCCTGCCGGAACTTTTCCTGCCCCGTAGCCGCGATAGCTGCCAACGTGCGACCATGAAAAGATTTGTCCATGGCAATGATCTCATGCCGGCTTGGATTGCCCAGCTTCCTCGCAAGCTTAAAAGCCGCCTCATTCGCCTCAGCGCCTGAATTGCAAAAAAATACTTTTCCTGGAAACGAATGGTGAATCACGGTCTCAGCCAAAAGCGCCTGCTGCTCATGGTAATAATTATTAGAAACATGAATGAGCTGCTCAGCCTGCCTTTTAATGGCTTCTGTAACCCTTTTATGGCAATGACCGATGCCGCTTACCGCCCATCCCGGAAAAAAATCCAAATACTCGTTTCCCTGAGCATCCCAAACACGCGAACCCTTGCCCTTCTCAAGCACCAGAGGCGTCTTGGCGTAACAAGGAATCACGTGATCATAATAAAGGCGGATTGTTTTTCGATGGTCCATTTATTTTTTCACTATTTCTGTGCCAATTCCTTTGTCCGTGAAGATTTCAAGCAGGAGGCCGTGGGGAATTTGTCCGTTGATGATGTGAACTTTTTTAACGCCTTTTTCCAGCGCGCGCGTGCAAGATTTGACTTTTGGAATCATTCCGCCCGAAATGACTTTGGATTGAATGAGTCCCTCAATTTCCGCGACTGTGATATGCGATATCACGCTGTCCGGATTATTTGCATCCAAAAAAATTCCGTGAACATTTGTCAGGTAAGCTAATTTTAAAGCGTTTAGCGCGCGCGCAATTTCAGCGGCCACCTGATCCGCGTTCACGTTATAAGTAAATCCGTCTTTACCGATTCCGATTGGCGAAATTACGGGAATAATGTCGCTGGTGATCATTTTTTGGATCACGTCCACATTGACCTTGGTGATATCCCCAACAAACCCCAAATCATGCCCGTCAATATCCGCGTGTTTTTTTACTTCTATCAAATGATCCTCTTTACCCGATAAAGAAATGGCGCTGCCGCCATGAGAGATAATGTCGCGGACGATTTCCCGATTCACCTTGGCCAGTTCTTCCTCCACTACATCAATCGTGTCTTCATCTGTGACGCGGAACCCGTTGACAAATTTTGGCTCTTTGCCCATTTCCTCAAGTTTTTTTGAAATGTAAGGCCCCCCTCCGTGCACGAGCACCGGCCGCATTCCCACATAACTCATAAAAACAATGTCTTCAAGGACGTTTCGACGGATACCAATCTCCGTCAGAACGGCGCCGCCGTATTTGATGACGATTGTTTTGTCATAAAAACTTTGAATGTACGGAAGCGCCTCGATCATCACGTCCGCTTTTTTTATCATCTCTTCCATTGTCACGTCCTGTACGCCGAGTTTATTCGGACGTAATTCGTTGAAAGGTCACAGGTATAGGAAGAGGCGCTGAATTTGCCAAGACCCAAATCCACGGTGATCTTTACGTTTTTTTGTGAAAAAATGCGGTTCAAATTGGCGGCATTCTGCTTGACGCGGCCGCCGTTTCTCAACACAGCCTCTTTGCCCAAATGAATCACGAGTTTCCAGGGATCCACATGCGCTCCCGAATAACCAGCCGCTGCCGCGATCCTTCCCCAGTTTGGGTCCGAACCAAACAACGCGCATTTCACGAGATTGGAGCTGGCGATTGATTTGGCCACGCGACGGGCATCTTCTCTCGTTGCCGCATTTTTGACAAAAATTTCAACGAATTTTGTCGCGCCTTCCGCGTCGCGTATCATGAGTTTTGAAATGGCTAAAAACATGGTTTCAAGCGCCTTCGCGAGAACCCTGAATTCTTTGGTGTTTTCTACAATTTTTTTGTTCTGCGCCATGCCATTGGCCAGGATCAACACCATGTCGTTCGTGGACATATCCCCGTCAATGGTGATCATATTGAATGTTTTTTGGCATGCGCGGTCCAAGGCTGCACGAAGTGCCGCTGGCGCGGCCACAGCATCCGTGGTGACAAAACAAAGCATGGTGGCATGCTTTGGCGTATGTATCGCCATCTCCGGATGAATCATCCCCGCACCTTTGGCAATCGCGCCGATTCTGACGCGGCGAGAACCCACATGAAATTCCATGGCCACTTCTTTTGCCATACGATCCGTAGTTAAAATGGCATGCGCGGCGGACTCGCTTCCATGTTTATCCAGATCTTTGACAAGCTGAGGCAAAGCGCCCACAATTTTTTTGATAGGAAGAGGCTTGCCGATAACACCGGTTGAAGCGACCAAAATATCTTTTTTTTGCACGCCCAAACCGCGCGCGGCAGCCAGCGCCATGCTCCGGCTATTTTCAAAACCGCTTTCGCCGGTCATGCAATTCGCGTTGCCGGAATTGGCGATAATTACCTGAGCCCTGCCGTCTTTAAGATGGTCTTTGTTAATATGAACACAAGAAGCTTGGACTTTATTGGTTGTAAAAGTGCCTGCCGCGTCACAGATTTTTTCGGAAACAATCAAAGCCAAATCTTTTTTCTTGGATTTTTTGATGCCGCAATGCAGCCCACTTGCTTTAAAACCTAAAGGAGCGGTCACGCCGCCATGAATAATTTTCATTTAAAAACCCGCCGTTTCATCAAAACCACAAACAATATTCATATTTTGCACGGCTTGGCCGGCAGCGCCCTTGCCGAGATTATCAATGGCGGTTACGATCACAGCGAGTTTGCCGGAAGGATGTACGCGCAGCCCTATGTCACAAAAATTAGTTCTTTGGACATTTTTTAATTCAGGAAGCGCGCCTTTTGGATACACATTCACAAAGGGCTCATCTTTGTAGAATTTTTGGTATATCACCTCCAACTCTTCGGTCGTCATGGATTTAGACAGTCGGGCATAAATGGTGCTCAAAATACCTCTGTTGATGGGCAAAAGATGCGGCACAAAAATTACACTCATATCTTTTTTCGCGATTCGCGTAAGCTCCTGATCAATCTCCGGCACATGCTGATGCTCAAAAAGCTTGTACGCTTTAAACGATTCATTTACTTCTGAAAAATTTAAAGCCTTATCCGCTTTCCTGCCCGCACCGGTGACACCGCTTTTAGCGTCGATATAAATTCCGCTCAAATCAAACAAACCCTTTTTAACGCCGGGCGCTAATCCAAGTATTGAGCCCGTCGGGTAGCAACCGGGATTGGCAACCAATTCCGCGGATTTAATTTTTTCCCGGTTAATTTCAGGAAGACCGTAAACAGCCTGCTTTAAATTCGCGGTGTCCTTATGGGATGTTTTGTAGAATTTCTCAAAAACATCGACATTTTTTAAACGATAATCCGCGCTCACATCGATTACTTTTTTGCCTGCCTTTAATAGCGCCGGCGCAGACTGCATGGAAACGGTGTGGGGAAGGGAAAGAAAAAGAAGGTCGCATTTTTCAATCGCTTCGCTTTGTGAAAACGCTTTACACTCAAGATCTAAACGGTTTTTTAAGTAAGGAAATATTTCTTGGATGCGAATATCGCGGTCTTCTTTTCCGGAAACATATGAAACAGCGACGTTTGGATGCCACGCCAGAATTCTCACCAGCTCTTCACCGGTGTAACCTGTCGCGCCAACCACGCCAACTTGTATTTTTTTCATCAAAACCCCTAATTTCAGAGTGTTTTTTTAGAGAAAGCTTGTATTATAGAAACCTTTTCCCATTCTGTCAAAAATAAAAACAAATGGCCGAGCACAAGTCTCGGCCATTAAAGAAGTTATAGAAATATAATAATTTTAGCTGCCTCGATACTTGGTGCTCCCTATCTCTTCGAGAACTGGAAGCGTCTTCTAGCTCCGCGACGTCCGTATTTTTTGCGTTCCTTCATACGTGGGTCGCGCGTCAAGTAATCGCCGCGTCGTAAAAACGTTTTTAAAGTGCTGTCAAATTCAACCAGCGCTCGTGAAATCGCGTGGCGAATGGCGCCCGCTTGACCTGCCAAGCCGCCCCCCCGCACTCTAGCTATCACATCCACTTTTTGAGTAAGATTCGTAGCTTCAAGGGGTTGATAGGCGATCATTCTTAATGTGGGGCGTCCAAAGTACTGCTTAATATCTTTTTGGTTAACCTGGATAATTCCCGAACCTTTAAAAAGTTGAACGCGGGCGGTTGATTCTTTTCTCCGTCCGGTAGCAATGTGTTTAAGCGAAGGCGCTTTTAACAAGGTTATTGGGGTAGTTTCAGCCGGTTTTTTTTCCATAATTTTTGAACTAGTCCTTCAGCGCCACTGCTTTTGGTTTTTGTGCCTGATGCGGATGTTCCGCGCCAGGATAAACAAGTAAATGTGTGAGCATTCTCCTTCCAAGCCTTGATTTTGGAAGCATTCCTTTGACAGCATGTTTCAGAGTATAGCCCGGATCTTCTTTCAGAACGCGCTCAAATGTCTTTTCTTTGAGACCGCCCGGAAATCCTGAGAAAAATTTATATTTTTTGTTTTTAGCCTTGTCGCCGGTAACTCGCAAACCTGATGCGTTAATCACGATCACACCATGACCCGTTTCAACGTGAGGTGTGAAATGCGGGTCGTTTTTTCCCATAAGAATCATGGCAATTTTGGACGCAAGGCGTCCTACAATTTGGTTGGAAGCGTCTAATACTTCCCATTCTTTTTCTTGATAATCTTTTTTATTGGCGAAAAAAGTGCTCATAAGTTCCTAAGTCCCCTAATTGAAAGGTGATAAAATACCACCCCAGGTGAAGCTTGTCAAGAGATGATTATTGTTGCTTTTGTGGCCTTGAAGCGGGTCTTGATTGGCGCTGCTGAACGTTACGCTGCTGGCCGTTTTGCGCAGGCCGGGGACCTCTTTCTCTAGGGGTATTCTTGCCATTCTGTCCTTGTCCATGTTCAAGCATTTCATCATTTTTGGCAGAGTCATCGTTTTGATCATTACCGCGATTTTCTTGCGGATCAGAGCCCGGGCGGCGTTCTCCATTACCCCGGAACGTGTTGGCGCGATCTTGATTATTTTCGCCTTGGCCCATACCCTTCCCTCTTGAGCGATCTCCCTCATTTCCTTCTTGGCGATTCTGTTGTTCGCGGTTACGCCTTTCTTCGTGAATTCGTTCAACGGTGCGCACATCTTGAATTCTCGCGAATCTGCCTTGAGTGATATTTTGCTGCACTTTTCTCTCAATTCCCTCTTGGAATTTTTTGACAGGTTGGAATTCGCGTTCTTGCATGGCGCGCGGAGGTTTGGGTGCAACGCCGCGCGATTGAATCGCGGTTGCTTGCGAATGTTTCAAAACCACGGGTTCGGCCTGTTGTTTTGAGCCGGAATCATCCAGGCCATAAACATAAACGTCCGAATCGGAAACATTGTAAATCTGGGTTTCGCCCGACAAAAAAGTCGTGCGGTATTCTGTTCCGCGTACGCTGGCAATAGCCGTCGGCGTCTTGACCTCAAAAGTAGAATCTTTTGGCAAAGATTTTAATTTGGCGAAAACACCGCCTTCTTCCAATTCCACGGTCGTTGGATAAAGAGAGCGCAGACGCACCTTTGAATTTTCTTCCACTCGAGTTACATTGTTCCAGTCTTTGTCGTAAGCTAAATCCACGTAACTTCCGGCTCCAACGGTTATCAAATCCTCGGTTTTAAGAACATCCCCTTCCTGAATCGGCTTACCGCTGACTGTGGAATTAGAAACAGTTGCTGTCCCTTCCAACGACATCACCTCGCAATAAAATTCCTCTTCCTGGGCTCGAAGCGGACGTGATGCACAGATAAAACCCGCCAACAGAACGAAAGCAACCCCAGCTCTTAAGAATATTTTCATCTACTCCAACCTTTGGATGGGCGTACTGTCTTTTTGCCCATAAACTCTTGGACCGCTGCGCCGCTTCCGCCACTTATTCTGGGGAGGCCCTCCTCCCGAGCGTCGATGCGGTTGCTTTTGTTTGGATTTCGCGATGGACACAACCAGCTTTCTTCCCAAAAAATCCACTCCACTCAAACTCAACGCTTTTTGCGCGTCCTCCGGGGACATCTCAACAAAAGCATACCCCTTGAGACGTCTTGTCAGCCTGTCCCGAATCAAATGCAGCGTTTTGACGCGGCCATGCTTCGAAAAAAGCGAACGAAGTTCTTCTTCTCTGACGCGATAGCTCAAATTTCCCACATAAAGACGGCTTCCGGGAACACCTGAATCATAAGAATCCGAGCCTCCCCCTGTAAAAAAATTCTTAAAAGACTCCCATAAACCCGAAAAAAAACTCATACATTTACCCCTTCAGTTAGTGAACAATTCCGGAAACATTGCCGGATGCCGCACCAAACAGCTTCTTGACCTGATTCCATTGATTTTCAAAATATTCAATCAGGCGATCTGTATGAAAAACCGGCATAAATCCGACTCGCTCGATGGTTTCCTTTTTTTCAAATGTTCGTTTTTTAAATTCCAGCGCCTGGCTGGCTCTAAGCACATAAATAGCCGCAAGAGCCAAACACAAAAGGAAAAAGAGTCGCTTCATGACTATTAAACGATCCTTACCTGGTCCCCGACGCGTATCTCATTGCGCGATTGCCATTCTTTCAAAATGACGGCCCCTGAAACCTGCTCACGAGGTTTCACGACCTTCACTTTGCCGATTCTTTTCCCATCGCGCACCACATCAAGAATCGCACCCTTATTTATTCCGTTCTCGGTCCCTGTACTTAATACCACAAAACCATACCCTGTATCCACATGCAAAATTTTCCCGAAACCCGGAAGCGTTTCTTCCGAAGGCTTTTGAGCTGGTTTTGGCGCAGGCTTTTCAGAAATTATCTTGGGAGCGGCCGGAGGAGGCGGCGAGGGCTTTGTCTCCGGCGGCGAATCGTACCCTGCAAAAATATTGGCCATATTATGAAACAAAGATTGCGCTGTTTTCATGACAGCGGCACAGCATTCTTTTTTCTCGGCATTCGCGGCGGTCAAAGCCGAGGGGTTGACTGTCTTGTCGGGCGGCGAAACCGACTTCTTCTCAGGCGAACCTAACGCAGGGCTTGCCGGTGGAGTCGCCTCCTGTCCCTGATAAGGCAAAAGAACGATTAAAGTATCCCCTAATCCAAACGAGCACACAATCATGCTGATATCATTTTTAGAAATATGGATCCCGGGAAACACGAAATTAAATGACGCATTTTCGCCGGGCCGCAAATTCTCACGGTTCCACATGTTTTCGTTTTCACTCCGGTCATAGCGTTTCCCATCCTTGGCGACAATGACCAAATCTCTGAAAAGCTTTTCCGTCGCAATTGTTTTATCCGAAAGATTGTATACCTGCAAGCTGACGCGATTGCGGCCGCCTACAAAGTCATTGACGTAAGCATAGGCAAAAATTCTTTTATCCGCGTCTTCAACCGGGGAAGAAAATTCAGGCTTAGCCTCCGGACCTTTCAACTGGATATCCCTAGCAAACCCTTCGCTTTTCATTTTAATGCCATAGAAATTCGGGGAAGCTGAAAACGCGGACGTGGTTGCGGCAAGAAAAAAAATAAACGATAAGGCGAATAAAATCTTACGCAAGACTGATAAGATCCCCGGGTAAAATCTCAGACTGAACCGGCGGGATAATGGCTGCCGCGGACACCGCGTCACGCAATTGCTTCACGCGCGCACGAGCCACTATTTTTCCATTTCTCATTACGTTTAAAGAAGTGTTCTCTTTTAAGCCGTCCCGGACGCCCAAATCAAGCGTAATAAAGTTATAAACTTTATTCACGCCAATCACATGCGCCTCTGCACGCAGCTCAGGCACCAGGCTTGGAGAGGGATAAGAAACGGCCCTTGCCGGAACGGTTTCTTTTTTTGGGACATTATTCGCGTCTTTAATGGATTGATCGGAAGCTCTATAAGTAAAATTCTGAATGGCTCTAGTCAATGAAGGCGGCGATGGCTTTGCTTCGACAGAAGCCACGTGTACCGGCGCAGACGAAGACGCGGCGGAGTCGCGAGACAATGACTGGGAAGAAAGGGCTTGAACTGCGGACGGCGCGGTATTCGACGGAGTGTATATAAATTTTTTAATGGCCTCATCTAATTTGATGTCAGCTACTTGCTCTTTGGAAAGCGGCGCATTTTTTGAAACTTCTTGGCGGGGCGCGAGTTGCGGCGGCTCATGCGAAACGGGGCGAGCCGCTTCGCCAGCCTTATGCCCGCCTGAAAACCAACCCGTTAGACCATGCTCCTTCCTCACTTCTTTTAAAGCCTCGGGCGGTGAAGGAGGCGGCGTTAGTTTAGCGACAAATTCTTTTTTGGACCAGGGGAACAAAAAAATTTTATTTTTACCGAAACCAAAAGAGCATTCAATAAGAATAACATCCTTATTTTTTATTTTTAAATTACCGGTAGAGGGTGAAAAAGTCACCTTAGATTTTGCATCAATATAGCTTGAATCAGAATTTTGATCCTCATCAATTAACGGGTATTTACGGCCGTC
The DNA here is from genome assembly GCA_023247935.1 of Candidatus Omnitrophota bacterium. Lineage (GTDB taxonomy): Bacteria > Omnitrophota > Gorgyraeia > 2-02-FULL-51-18 > 2-02-FULL-51-18 > JAHFFM01. The sequence continues at coordinate 11,679 of JAHFFM010000014.1, forward strand.
ACGCGTGGTTATAAAAAAATCTCTTGCGTGGTAATCCGTCGAAACAGCTTCCGAGCCTTCGTTATTGATGGTGATTCGGACGTCCAGCTTTTCATCGGATATTTCCTTGAGCGCCGCTTCCGCGGTGATCTGGTGATTGATGATGGGAATTTGGTTGTATTCGGGTTGATTTGGGCTAATGGGCTGGTCCCAAACCAATTTTTTGGCCCAGATTTCATTTTGGATTTCAATGCCATAAAAATCTTGTTCGGCATGACCCGTAGCTGCGCCCATTAAAAATAAAAGCGCGGTAACAGCCGTCATACGATAATTCATAATAAAGGCTTTCTTTTTTATTTTTTTTAAGCGCTTTTAACAATAATTTACGATTTTTCGCTAAGAAAATCAAGCTTGGTGTGAAAGGTGGTTAATTTGAGAAGGGGTAAAAAAGCATTACGGTTTAGTCGTCACTCCAACTAAACCGTAATGTGGACGCGTAACAACCGCCCGTTCTTAGCATAGCTTCCTTTAGATAAAGCCTAAACAGCTCAATCGTGGAATCATCTAACAACGGTTCACTGCCAAAGCTGAGCAGGTCATTGCATCTGTTCATGACACCCTCCTTCTTATTGGGGTGGGGGTGGGTTGTGGGTAGTGAGGCTGGGATGAGGGTGTGGTAAAAATCACGAATTTTTTTCACTCATCCTCACCCTCGACTCACCACTCATCCCCACCCTCCTTTTGTTTGACATAAAAAGGATGCCATAAAAATATTACGGCAATGTAAAGAGGGGGTTAAAATTTCATGTTTTGCGGGTTAATTTTAGCCATCAAAGCGGCCACTTCTGGGTCCTTGGCCATAGCCATAAACTTGGGATGTGCCACGATTTTTGAGAAATCCCTACCCTTTGCAACCTCTTTAAATTCAGGGTCTTGAAATAATTGCTGCACCTTGGGATGGCTGATAAAAGCCTTAAAATTTTCATCTTTCATGAGCTTTTGCATCATCTGCATCTGACTCATCATGTCTTTCATTTTACCGAACATATTTTCTCCTATTAATGAATGAGGGTGGGGGTGAGTTGTGAGTAGTGAGGCTGGGATGAGGGTGAGTGAAAAAATCTTGTTTCTTTTACCACACCCCCACCCTAGCCGCACAACCCACAACTCATCCCCACTCCTAACACACTACCCACTACAAATTTACTCTCTCCAAAAATAAAGAAGCGCGGTCAACGCAACTCCAATCATGTACAGATAGGAAGTGTCTTGAACGAATATCGGGTAAAGCATCAGCGCGATTCCCACCACCATCGGACGAAAACTCCCCAGCTTTTTGCCATAAATAAAAGCGATGAAACCGATGCTGCTGAAAATCATGCCTCCAAGAATTCCGGCCATGCTGAATTTGCTCAGGTCCACGCTTTATCTCCTATTCTTCCATGGTGCTGATGTCGCCCACGGGAAGACCCTGGTCCCATGCGCGCAGGACGCGACGCATGATCTTACCTGAGCGTGTTTTTGGCACTTTTTCCACAAACTCCACTTCCCTTGGAGCCGCATGCGCCGCTAGATTTTTTTTAACGAACTCAGAAATTTCTTTTTTTAGAATATCGGAAGCACCATAACCTTTTCTCAGACTCACGAAAGCCTTGACGATCTGACCGCGAATTTCGTCGGGTTTTCCGATCACGCCGGCTTCGGCTACGGCCGGGTGCTGGATCAAGGCGCTTTCCACCTCAAAAGGGCCCACCCTCTCACCCGCTGTTTTAATCACATCGTCTGCGCGGCCCGCAAACCAGATAAAACCCTCTTTGTCTTTGTAGGCTGTGTCTCCGCTCAAATACCAGCCTTTGATTTTAAAATACTCTTCAAATTTGGTTTTATTTTTCCAAATTTCTTTCATCATGGATGGCCACCCCACGCGTACCACCAAATGCCCCAGCGTGTTTGGCGGCACTTCTTTTCCCTCGTCATTCACGACGGAGGCGTATGTTCCGGGAAAAGATCTTCCGGTTGCGCCCAATTTGAAATCCAAACTGGGATAATTGCAAATGATGTGCATGCCGGTTTCGGTCATCCACCAGGTTTCATGAGGCGCTTTTCCCGTGATAGACCTTATCCATCTCAAAGCTTCGGGATTTAATGGTTCACCGACAGAACAAATATGCCGGATGCTTTTTAAATTATATTTTTTTGGGAGTTCTTTTCCTTGAGCCATTAAGAGGCGAAATGCGGTTGGCGCGCTGTACCAAATTGTGACCTGAAATTTTTGAATAGCCTCATACCACCGGTCAGCCGAAAAACGCCCTCCTAAAACAACGCTGGAAACGCCCAGTGACCAAGGACCATAAATCCCATAAGAAGTTCCCGTTACCCACCCCGGATCCGCGGTGCACCAATAAACGTCGTCCTCCCGCAAATCCAAAGACCACTTGGAAGTTTGATAATGCCCGACCATGGCATATTGGCGATGAAGCACTCCCTTGGATTTTCCGGTTGAGCCGGAAGTGTAATGAATGACGAGACCATCATCCAGAGTCAGCCAAACAGGCTCAAGAAAATCGGAAGCCCGCGCCATTTCCTCGGCATAAAAATGATAGGACAACGGGCCTAAAGAAGGCGCCGCTGCCGCTCCCTCTCCCTGAACAAGAATGATATGCTTCAACGATTTCAATCGCGTCCATGGAACCCGCCGCAAAAGTTCGGGTGTAGTCACCAAAAAAGAAGCTTCGCTGTTCCCCAAGCGATCCTCGATGGCCGCCTCCATAAACGCCTCAAAAAGCGGCACGGGAATGGCCCCCACGCGGTGAGTGCCCAAAATGGAAACATACAACTCGGGCGTTCTGGGCAAAAACACGCCCACCCGGTCACCCTTTTTGATCCTGTATTTTTTCAAAATATTCCCAAATCGGGAAGAGAGGCGCTTCAAATCCAAGAAGGTATACTTTTCATCACGCCCGGAAGGATGCGCCCCGCTTGGCGTAGGATCCCAAAAATAAAGCGCCACCTTGTTTTTTCGGGCACCCTCCGCGTGACGGTCCACAATCTCGTGGACAATATTCACCTTTTTGGTTTTATGCCAGCTGAATTCTTTTTCTACGGAAGCCCACCGAAAAGTTTTGCAGGCCTTAAAATAGTCCTTCAGATTCGCGTCCACGCTCCTGGATTTACGCACCCATTCTGTGGACTTCTGAATAAACGTCGCTTTGGCGGTCACTGCTTATCTCCCTCTGACGACGGGACCTTCATAATTTAAAATTAAACGGTGAGATTAAGATTTTTTGAGTTGGGGTAAATGGCTATTTAAAGAAATAAACTTCGTGCATTTTCTTTTCAAATTTCCAGCGGCGTGATCCCAGAAAAGAACAAATACCTCATGCTTGGCTTTAAGTTTTTCAACGAGCGGGATAAAATCACCATCTCCTGCAATAATAATAAAAACATCTTTGGGTTTGGCAATAGTATAAAAATCTTCCATTGCATCCGTGATCAAGGCGGAATCAACACCCTTTTCTTTATTGTGAACACGATCTTTAATATCCAGTTTGAATCCAAGCCGCTTTACCGCATTCCATAGCGAATCATTGTCCGGCGGCTTAGAGCCGTAAAAAGAGGCTTTCTTAATAGGCTCATTATTGGCAATTTTTAGAACCTCACCAAAATCCAGACGAAAACTGTTATCAAACGTACCTGTTTGGGTGGCTTCATACACATCCAAAGCCATTCCTTTTTTAACAGCGCTTACTTTTTTTCCTTCAATCCAAAGATTAGAATTGTCGAGATATATAAAAGAACCCATTCAAAATACCCTTTTCTGTGAAGAAATATATCCTACCATAGCTAAAAATATCATTCAATTCCCGTCACATATCCACCCACTCAATAGGCGCGGGGTCTTTGATAAGCCCCGCTTCAATGGCGGCTTGGCGAAGCGTCATCAAACCTTCCTTGCCTTTTTTGCCCATGTCCACGGTGTAATCATTGACGTACATTCCGACAAATTCATCCGCTGTATCCGTTTCAATCCCGCGGCCGAATTTCATGGCGTATTTCAAAGCTTCCGGGCGATTTTTAAGGCCGTACTCGATGCTGTTTTTAAGAATTTTGGTCGTTTTGCGTATCACATCTTTTCCAAGATTTTTCCGGATCACATCCACACCCAGCGGAATAGGGAGCTTTGTCATCTCGTAATACCATTCACCCAAATCCACGATCTTATGGAACCCGGTGTTTTTATACGTAAGCTGGCCTTCGTGAATGACAAGACCCGCAGCCACTTCGCCAGCCTTTACTTTATCCAAAATCTGGTCAAAGGGCACGACCACTTCTTTAAATTTCGGGAGAAAAAGCTTTAGAAGCAAATACGCTGTTGTGTTCAATCCCGGCACCGCAATTGTTTTACCTTCCAACTCTTTCGGATACATCGATTTCGTTGCCACTAAAAGCGGGCCGTAATTATCCCCGATTGAGGCGCCGCAGGACATCAGCGCGTACTTATCCGCGATTCTAAAAAAAGAAAAAGCGGAAACCGCCGTCACTTCTAACTCGCCTTTAAACGCGCGGCGATTTAAACTTTCTATATCCTCAATGACATGAGAAAAAGTAATCCCGTCCGTTTTGATTTTGTCATGCGCGATGGCATAAAACATAAACGCATCGTCCGGATCCGGACTATGTCCTACACGAATTTTAGCTTTGATAAGAGCCATGGATTAAACCTTAAAATAACCGCGTACGCGGGGTTGAAAAAAGAAAATCAGAATAACGATGTTCAAAACCGCGCTGATAGGAAGCGTAAAAAGATTCCAAAAAAAACTCAGGGGCAACGTCAAAACTCCGATCACACTCATAATGACTTGAATATACCAGGCAAACTTCTTTCCTTTCAACAAGCTGATTCCTAAAATCAAAAAATACAGAAACAGGATAAAAAACAATGCAGCCGCCACCCCAAAGATAATGGTAACGCCGTAAGACATGTTCGGATTTCTGGAATAGCGCGAAACTTGATCGGCTACGTATTGATCCAATCCCCATACCGTTCCAAAAACCACGGCCAAAGCGGAGAAGCCGGTTAAAAGAAAAAAAGCGCCCGCAGATAAAAATTGAAGGATCGCGACCAAAATCACAATCCATGGTTTTTTAGTTTTTTCGGCTGAATTTTCACTCATGACAAACCTCGGCTTTCATGAACTCCCGATTCATTTTTGCGATAAAATCCACGCTAATCTCTTTAGGGCAAACGGCTTCGCATTCCAGCTGGTTCGTGCAATTCCCGAAACCTTCTTTGTCCATTTGCCAAACCATGCCCCGCACGCGCGTCTTCGCCTCCACAGCGCCCTGCGGCAATATCGCCAGATGGGACACCTTCGCGGCCACAAAAAGCATGGCCGACGCGTTTTTACAGGCGGCCACACAAGCGCCGCAGCCGATACAAGACGCGGCATCCATCGCTTTTTCAGCCGATTGCTTGGAAACAGGCAAATTATTCGCCTCTGTCGCGCATCCGGTATTCACGGAAACATACCCGCCCGCTTGAATAATTCTATCAAAAGCACTTCGATCCACCACCAAATCTTTCACCGGCGGAAATGCCTTCGCGCGCCATGGCTCAATCGTGACTTGGCCGCCATCTTTAAAAGAACGCATATGGAGCTGGCAAGTGGCCGTCCCCCGGCTGGGTCCGTGAGGAACGCCGTTTATCACCAGAGAGCACATTCCACAAATTCCTTCGCGGCAATCACTGTCAAACGCCACCGGCTCCATTCCCTTTTGAACAAGCTCTTCATTCACCACATCCAGCATCTCAAGAAATGACATTTCAGAATTCACATGATTTGCCTGAATTTCCTGAAAATAGCCCTTCGAATCACCATCTTTCTGACGCCAAACTCTTAAATTCAGCTTCATTTGTAATTCCTCTCAGCCAAATGAATATTTTCAAATGTCAGCGGTTCTTTATGTAAAACCGGGGATTTGCCCGCGCTCTGATATTCCCAGGCCGCGACATACGTAAAATTGGCGTCATCGCGCTTGGCTTCGCCTTCCGCGGTTTGAAATTCTTCCCGGAAATGTCCGCCGCAGGATTCCCGGCGATGAAGCGCGTCTTGACACAAAAGTTCGGCAAACTCAATAAAATCAGCCACCCTCCAGGCTTTCTCGAGAGACTTGTTCATCCCCTCGACGGAGCCAAGCACGCTCAAATTTTTCCAAAACTCATCGCGTATTTCGGGAATTCTTGACAACGCTTTTTTAAGACCCTGCTCAGTCCGCGCCATCCCGCAATATTCCCAAAGCACATGCCCAAGTTCTTTATGAATCGAATCCGCACTGCGCGTGCCATGAATGGAAAGCAGTTTTTTACAAAATTCCAACGCTTCATTTTCCGCTTTTTTAAATTCCGGGGCCTCTTCGGAAAGCTTCGGCTTGGGCGACGAAACCAAATAATCCCCAATCGTGTAAGGCAGCACAAAATAGCCGTCCGCCAGTCCCTGCATCAACGCGCTTGCCCCGAGCCGGTTGGCGCCATGGTCCGAAAAATTTGCCTCCCCAATCACAAAGAGTCCTGGTAAATTGCTCATTAAATCATAATCCACCCAAAGACCGCCCATGGTGTAATGCAGCGCCGGATAAATACGCATGGGCATTTTCATCGGGTTTTCATTCGTGATGCGCTGGTACATATCGAATAAATTTCCGTAGCGCTCGTAAATGGTTTTCTCGCCAAGTCTTTTGATTGATTCCGAAAAATCAAGATAAACCCCAAGACCCGATTCCCCCACACCGCGGCCTTCATCACAAACTTCTTTTGCGCCTCTTGAGGCGATATCGCGCGGCGCCAAATTGCCGTACGTCGGGTATTTTCTTTCCAAATAATAATCGCGCTCTTCTTCCGGAATTTCATTCCAGCGCCGTTTATCCCCTTTTTTCTTAGGGACCCATACGCGGCCGTCATTCCTCAAAGACTCGGACATCAAGGTCAACTTGGATTGATAGTCTCCGCTGACAGGAATGCAGGTTGGGTGAATTTGCGTGAAACAGGGGTTTGCAAAAAAGGCGCCTTTTTTATAGGCGCGATAAGTGGCTGTAACATTGCAATTAATCGCGTTTGTGGAAAGATAAAATGCGTTTGAATAACCGCCCGTCGCCAAAACAACGGCGTCACCGGCAAAAGATTCCATCTTACCCGTCACTAAATTTCTCGTGACGATGCCCTTGATATGGCCGTTCACCGAAACCAAATCCATCATTTCCATTCGAGGAAACATTTTAACCTTGCCAGCGCCGATTTGACGGGATAGAGCCTGATAGGCCCCCAGAAGAAGCTGTTGTCCCGTTTGCCCGCGTGCGTAAAAAGTTCTGGAGACAAGCGACCCGCCAAACGAGCGATTGGCTAAATGACCGCCGTATTCACGGGCAAACGGAACGCCTTGCGCCGCGCATTGGTCGATAATATTCGCGCTGATTTCGGCAAGACGGTAAACATTCGCTTCGCGCGCGCGGAAATCGCCGCCCTTAACGGTGTCATAAAATAAGCGTTGAACACTGTCGCCGTCATTTTGATAATTTTTAGCCGCGTTAATTCCGCCTTGAGCCGCGATACTGTGCGCTCGCCGAGGACTGTCCTGAAAACAAAAACTATAAACATCATAACCCAACTCAGCCAAAGACGCGGCCGCCGAAGCGCCCGCAAGCCCCGTACCCACCACCAGAATACGGTATTTGCGCTTGTTGGCGGGATTCACAAGTTTTATTTCAAATTTCCGTTTGCTCCATTTT
>JAHFFM010000134.1 GCA_023247935.1 Candidatus Omnitrophota bacterium
GAAAAACTAAGGCCGGAGTTGAGAGTTAGGCACGCAGATACTTCTTATGATGATCTACTGGTTATTTACGACAAACTAATGGGAGAAAATTTAGTTTTGGCCATGATGATGGATAAACCCGAAAACCAAACGCCCGAGATTTTAGAGAAATTTATAAATCAAATCGACCAATTGGCTGTTTTAAAAGAAATTTTGGCAGAGAAAGGCCTCGCGCTGGGGCATGGTTCTAGGAATCTAGAGGTGGATCTTCAGGCGATGCGTCTTAGACTCGAAAGTTCAAATAGTCCAATTTCTGCTTTGGCGATCGGAGAAAATAGGGGGAAGTTTATTGAAAGGATGTTAGGAAACTTTACTCATTGGGAATTTCCAGGAAGAAACTACATTGCTATCTGGGCTCCTCCGGCTTACACCGCCCGACCGGGCAATTTCATAGTTCAGTGGAGGGATGCTTTGCATCAACACTTCCAGAAAAAATTAGGAACAAATAACAAGTTTTGGGGCGATCAATTACCCGGTCATAATCGGTGGAGATTTTTGATGTGGTTGCGAGATGAATCGGATAACCAAAAAACACTTTGGGATTACGCGACAGAAATGGTTCAGGAGAATGAAGGTATAAGGCTTAAAATTTTCAGCTACTATTTGGCCATCATGTCCGAGTCGGCTATAGAATTGCGGTCTTCGACTGAGTCTGCTCGTTATTTGAAAGGGATATTCGAGTGGTATGCCGAGGCTGTGTCTCTTTTTAAGATAGATTCTAGTCAAAGAAGAGCCGTTGATGAATTTGTCCTATGGTGGCTTTATGAAGTGGCCGTGATTGAAAATGAGAAAATAAGAGAGGCTATTGGCGCTTATCTTGAGTCCAATCAAGGCGGTGAAGGGCTGGCTCAATCTTTGGCTCGGGAGCTTCTTGAAATGTTAGCGTACAGTGATAGGCCTGCTCTGCCAAAAATCACCGTGAGTTATTTTGAGTACACTCATATTGACGCGCCTCAGTTTTCGCATGCTTTTGGAAGAACTGTCGGTGAGGTGTTGGAGCATATGATGCGGCAATATCCAAAGTTACGTCAAGAACTGCTCGATCCTAGCGGAAATATCGCGCCGAACATCACCGTTGAATATAATCATTTCCAAATTAAATCCTCAGAAGATTTTGTTCGTCCGGTTACTGATCACGGGAGAATCATTATCCAAAAATCGTATCGATTTGGTGCCCGGCTGTCCAACGAAGAGAAATTTAAAGCATATAAGATAGAGTTCAATGGCGGCCAGCCGGATTTTCAAGCAGTTGAAAGTGCATTTTGGTTGATGGATGAGATTCGAGCGGAAGAAGAGGTACTGCCTCAGTTTATCTATGATCAAATCGGTGATTTGCCTAGTGCGGAGATTTTGGGAAATTTGGAAGAATTTCCTGTGTTGAGCGACAGGGGCAGTGAAAGTAAAAAAGTACAGCTTGTTTTGATCCGGGATGCCCAGGGTAGAGAGCATCCGGCGACGGTGAAATTATTTAAAGACAGTTGCGCTGAAGATTCGAAGCTTAAGGAAATTATCGCCTTGCAAATTTATGGAAATAATTTGGGAGTGTTGCCTGAATTTTATGGGGTGATCAAAGATGCCTCCGGCGCTGTGATTGGCTACGCCATGCAAGTTATTAGCGGAACGGACTCCTACAACGCAGAAAGCATGCGTCCTGCCGACGTGGGTAAAATTAAAAATCGGATTAGAAGGCATCGACTTTACACGCCCAATGGCTACATGTTCACTCGAAAATTTAGAATTGTTGGCATAGACGCTGGTTTTTTTGTCGAACATTTTGATTCTGTAAGAGAAGAGATTCAAAATTTTATTCAGAAAGTAAATGCGGCGGTGCGGCAGGCGGGGAGAGGCGAGGCGGGTGCTCGGTTGTCTGTGAGTTCGGAGAACATGCCTCCCTCAGGGACGTCGTCCGGTATGAAAGAAAAACTTTTTCGTATAAATGCATTACGGGTTGAGGCGGTTAAACTTACAAAGACAGGTCAAAGAGCCGAGCTTGTGGCAAAACTGAATGAAATCGATCAGTTGCTAATACCAGAGGCTAGACAATGGTTGACGCAAGTTGAGGCTGGGAATCAGTATCCATTTGAGTTAGTCATGGCCCATGAGCTGGTCAGTTCCTTGACATATATCCAACACGTTGTCGACCATTTTGAAACCATAGAAGGAAGTCAGGGTAAGTTAGAATCAGCGTTACAAGAGTTTGATTATAAATTTCGTGCATTTATTCATTTATTAGATCATCCTAAATTAATTTCCAAGTATCATACTCGAGAGATGCTTATTGAACTTGGAAAAAGCTTACCGGAAATTCTGGCTCCCGTGCGGACGGCGTCCGGTATGCCGGAATTATTAGCTGCGCGGCAGCGCGAGGGAGTAGGGAAGGGGCTTGATAAACTGCGAGCATTTTCGAACGGGGAAATTCAAGAGGTTGAGAAGCGTCGGCTCGATCTATTCATTCAGCATGGAACTTATCGCTTGGATGAAATTCAGAACTTCCAGACTTTATTGAAGCAATTTTTGAACGCCGAACCACTTGCCGCGGATGATTTCGTGAAGTTGACTTGTTTTCTAATTGTTTTAGATTTGGTCTCGGAATTTGATTTGCCAGAGTCAATGTTTAATCTATTTGTGCGCATGGAAGAGGAGCCTAATGTTTCTGTTGGAGATTTGTATTTGGGAACTTATTGGGATAAAAATTATACAGGTCTGTTGCCCCTAGAGTTAATCAAACCTGATTCACATACTAAAATTCTCGATGTTGGAAGCGGTCAAGGGAAAGATTCAATTCCTCTGGCTTCCCAGTTTCCTGATATGGAGATTGTTGCTGTTGACGCCAATCCTTTGAATGTCCGTGATATGTTCAGACGTTTAGAAAGCGAGGCAAAATCTTTAACTAATATTCGGGTTATCTTGGGTGACGTTAGTAAGCAAAATTTTAAACAAGGCGAATTTTCTAATGTCCTTTTTAGAAGTTTCTTTTATATCACCAATACAAATCTTGGTCAGATCGCCAGTCAAGCGTTGGATTGGACATCTGAGAGCGGTCGAATTGTCATTCACCCTAATTGGAATAAGAGTAAGGAAGAAGAGATCCGGCGGATTGCGGCGGAAAAGGCAACAGACATTACAGTAGAGCAAAAAATTTTAGAAAACAATTTTAACGTTGGAATCATTGAAATCAAAAAGAAAGCGGGCGCTCGTCTATCATCGTTTCAGAATAATGGAGCAAGAGCCGCGCTTTCAAAAGATGCATTTAATTTACAAAATCTAAAAACATTTTTTGAAGGGGTGGCGAATGCTCAGACGATTTCACGGGGATCACGGCTTGCGATTCGATCCGCAGACAATTTATCTCCGGCGATTTTTGAATTTAGGCAATCTCGTCGCCATCCTGAGAAGATCGTGGCGGTGGCTCTAGGGGCGCGGTTGCATGTAATGATTGGTCACAAGAACCAAGTTGGCGCGAGAAGTCTTTCCGGAAAATTTGCCGGACCCAGCATTTCCGATTTGAGAGAGATGGATGGCGCGGTGACGCGTCGGGTCATGGATCTTATGGAAAAGGCCGAGATTTCGACGGCGAAACCCGTGGTTGTTGTGATCGATGGCGATGCATGGCCTTCGTCTTATTTTCAGGAGTTTTTGTTGCCCGCAGTTCGAACGGTCAGGGCGTCCCGTCTGGCGAAAAATGTATTTTTCCAAATCATTGGCGGTAATCCCGTGGACAGGGAAGAGCTTTATCAGTCCGGGGTTTTTGATAAAACGCTTCCTGCCAATCTTAAAGATTATGAAACCGTAGTCATTCAATCCGCCGGAAAAGGTGCGCGGCTTTCAGCGCGTCATGTATTTTTCAGCGATATTCAAGAAGGCGATATTCCGCCCATGGCTTTATTTTATTTGGCGATCGCCGAAGGAAGAATTGATTTGTCCAGCATTCCTCAGTGGTTTTTGGATGCTTACGCAACACTCGCGGAACGGGTGGATGCCGTGACGCTAAAATCCCTCATTGATGGCAAGGCCACGCTTGATCTTATCAAACGTTATGCCGTCAGAGTTCTTACCAAAGTTCCCATCAATCAAGCCCTCCAGTTCTTCCGCATGGCTGCCCGCATGGCCGCCCAGTCGGTCTAATCCCACACCGTTAATCGTAAAAATAGTTAGAAAATAGTTGAACGCAAAATAGGGGTTTTGGCGTCTTGTATGTGTAGGGGTATTTTGTCTCAATTGACAAAATGTATCTTATAACATACACTTTTAGGAGGCGAGCATGTATTTTGGGGGAGTGGAGCCGAGGGAAAGAATAGAAGTTTTGCATTATCGGTCAGGGTTCGCAAAATGTCCGTTTGAAGAATGGGTTGAGGGGTTAGACAAAGCAATTAAAAGCAGGATTCGCATTCGAATAGAGCGAATGAAGGTTGGATATTTGGGCTCGTATCGATTCTTGGGGCAAGGTCTTTATGAACTGATCATCGACGTTGGGCCAGGCTACCGAATTTATTTTATACATCTAGGCAAAAACACAGCACTTCTTTTAACAGGTGGGGATAAGAGTAATCAACAGAGAGACATTAAAAAAAGTCACGAATATATTTCAGAATATGGGAGGCAGAAATGAAAGCTAGAAAGTATCAAGATTACATAATGGAAGTCCTTCAAGACCCTGAGGAAGCGGCGGGATATCTAAGCGCAGCTATTGAGGATGGAGATCCACAGATATTTTTGATCTGCCTAAGGAATGTCGCGAAAGCTCAGGGTGGGATGGTGAAGCTTTCGCGGAAATCAAAGCTTAATCGGGCCAATCTCTACAAGGTTTTGTCTCGAAGCGGCAATCCAGAAGTAAAAACTTTATCGAATATCTTGGATGCGTTTGGGTTGCAATTATCTGTCACGACAAAACCGAAGAAATAGAGAACGCGGCGTTAGTTTGCTCTAAGGAATGCCTTTTGCTATAATTCTCGGATGACAACTCCTTTAAATTCAAGATCTTCCCTCATTACTAAGGGCGATCATCGGGCGCCGAATCGGGCGATGTTGCGGGCCGTGGGCTTTAAAGATGCGGACTTTGAAAAGCCGATTATTGGCGTTGCCAATTCCTACAGCAATCTCACGCCTTGTAACATGCATATCGATGGTTTGGCGCGTAAAGCGGAAGAAGGGGTGCGCGCAGCTCATGGCGTTCCTTTAACTTTCGGCACCATCACGGTTTCCGACGGCATTTCGATGGGCACCGAAGGCATGAAATATTCGCTCGTTTCCCGCGAAGTGATCGCGGACGCGATTGAAACCGTGACCAATGCCCAGCGCTTTGACGGCGTGCTGGCTATCGGCGGTTGTGACAAAAATATGCCGGGCGCTTTGATGGCTATGGCGCGTTTGAATATCCCCAGCGTTTTTGTGTATGGCGGCACCATCAAGCCCGGACAATTCGAAGAAAAAGACATCGATATCGTCAGCATTTTTGAGGCGGTGGGTCAGCATCGTACCGGTAAAATCGACCGCGAAAAATTTAAAGGCGTGGAATGCAACGCTTGTCCCGGCGCGGGTTCTTGCGG